>JBKBVP010000195.1:0-3747 GCA_046289495.1 Candidatus Kapaibacteriota bacterium
AGTACGAATCTACCTTCGCGAATTGTTACGAATTCGTCCTGGGTTAATTCCTCTTCGGAAATATTTTTCAAAATTTTATCCAAGCGCCGACGAAGTTTTGCAGATTTTTCGATGATTTCGTTGCGTATGCGAAGGAGTTCCTTTGTTGCAGTATCTCTAATGTTTCCAGTTTCGTCGATTGCCTCGCGAATGTGTTTTTCGAGCAAACGGTTTTCGTGCAATGGAGTTGCCAATTCCGTAAGTTTCGGAAAATCATCGCTTTTCGATAAAATGAACGAGCGCAATCGTCGGGAAATTTCCAAAAGGTTCAATATATCCAATATCTCCCCGCTGGAGAGAACGGCGTTTTCGATTTGCGATTTGTAAATTTTGTTTCGGACGTCCCCAAAGTTTTCCATCGGGGTATTTTCGTAGCGATTCAAAAGCGATATTGCTTCCTCCACCAAGTCGAGTTCTAATTTAATTTCTTCAAGATTGCTATCTGGCAGGGAGTTTAGAATGCGTTTCTTTCCATACTCGGTTATGGCAAAATGCGAAACTTTTTCCAACACGCTAAAAAATTCAAGTTGTTTAAGTGAATCGAGAAACAATGGGTCGAACTCTTCCATAATTACTCACTTAGTTTAGATAAAAGCTCTTTAGCGATGGATTGGACAAGGCTACCGTCTGCTTTACCTTTTAGTTCTTGCATAGCTCGTCCCATCACCTTGCCTAAATCGCGAGGGGAGAGGGCGTTTACATCGTTGATTATCTTTTCCACGTACGAGCGAATTTCTACCTCGCTCATCTGCCTTGGCAAAAAACTTTGTATTAAAAGCAATTCTTGCCGCTCCTTTTCTGCGAGGTCGATTCTTCCACCCTTTTCATATAGTTCGATTGCCTCTTTTCTCTTCTTTGCTAATGAATTTAGTAGTTTTATTTCTTCGTCTTCGTTCAGTTCTTTACCAGTCCCACTTTTTTGAAATTCCAATATGGCTGCTCTGATGGAGCGGAGTGCGTCCATACGCGTTTGGTCTCGCTCTTTTATTGCTTTTTTCAGCTCCTCCGAAATTTTTTGTTCCAAGTTCATCTTTCTTTAGCATTTGTTCAAGTTGCAAAATTACGGATTAATAGTTTTTTCTATTACTACTCATTTGGATAAATTTGTAATTTTAAATGGTTTCCAAATTGTTGATTAGAAAATTTGTAATTTTCTTTTTGATTTTTTCAATTCTACCTTTCTGGGGAAATTATCACTCATTTTTGGTTGTTTCAAAGACATACAAAAATCCCACCACCCAGAAGAAAGCCAAAAGAACAACGCCAAAGAAAAGCCAAAGCAGAAAGAAGGTGGTCAAAAGTAAAAAAAAGAAGAAAAAGAAAATATTTTCCCAAAGGGTAGCGCTTAATGTTTCTAACACAATCGAAAGCTTTGAAATACAAAAAGGTATATTTTACAAGAAGATACAATTTGGAAAAGAGCCAAGACGAATTTTAGTCCACGTAGTGGAAGTCGACATCGATTCTACACCTTATGAAGTAAGAATACTCAAAGCAAAAAACATACTTGATGGCTTGGATTATTTAAAGAACATTTACGACGATTTTCAATTTGAATTAACGAGGGTCTACGGAGGCGATTTGCTTGCAGTAGCAAATGCCAATTTTTGGTCCGCTTTTAGGAACTACCCTATCGGTATACTTGTCTGCGATGGGGAAGTAGTTTCGATGAAAAAATATAAGGAATGGAGCACTGTTTTTTTCGATTTAGATAATCGTCCATACATTGATAATTTTCAACTTTTTGGTGAGATAATACTTGGAGATGGTAAAAAAATCGCAATAGATAATGTTAACAAAAGAAGCGAAAATGACATCTCCGTCCTTTACAATAAGTATTTTGGAGATACAATTCCCAAAGTTGACTTCGAGGACATAGAAAAAGAAGTGCAAGAGACAATTTCGGCTTTGTATTTAAATTTGGACATAACCGACAGCACTGAAATAGAGATAGATACGAATGAGATTCGCAAGCAAATAATTCTATCTCATCGTCTGGAAAGCAAAGAATCCACTACGATGAAGTTAATTTTTAGATACCTCGAGCCTAGTTTAATCAACAGAAAAGTAAAAGTTGAATTTGTGGGACTCGACAGTGGGTTTGTAGAGATACCAGCCGATGGATTTGTGATATCCTTGGCAGGGGTAGACATATCGCAAATCAACTTAAAGAAGGGCGAGGTGTGCCACTTGTTGTTTTCAACCGACCGGCACAGTTACATTCCATTTAGAAATGCAGTCTCTGGCACTCCCAGATTGGTGCGCAAAGGAATAGCAAAGCACGAAGCATATCAGGAAGGGTCCCGAGGTTATAGGTTCATTGCATCGCAACTGCCGCGAACAGCAGTTGGAACAAATATGTCGAAGACAAAGTTTTATTTATTCGTTGTCGAGGTAAGTAAGTCAAATCGAAGTATTGGTGCAAATCTTTCCCAATTATCATACATTGCAAAAAGGATTGGTTGTTTCGATGCAATGAACTTAGACGGTGGTGGCTCTTCGATTATGTTTGTCGGGGGCAAAAGAGTTGGTGGCAACGAGGAGAGCAATGGCAGAAGAATCTCTGGTGCAATTGGCATTTCAGTGAGGAAGTGAGCTGTAATTTTTTGTAACCAAATTCGAAGTAAAATTGTCTTCGTTATGCATTCAATGGAAGAGTTGTGAAAAACTTGGGTGATAGGCATTTGGATGATGAGCAGTTGCGGAAAGCAACGCAGGAGTTTCGACGTGGAAGTGCCGAAGCTTTTCACTTGCTTTATTCGCATTACAGTAGCAGGGTCTACAGATTTTGTCTTCGAATGCTTGGAAGCCGAGAAAAAGCCGAGGATGCATTTCAGGATACATTTATGAAAGTTTTCGAAAACGCAAAGAGTTTTCGTGGAGATAATTTTGGTGCTTGGTTGTTTACAATTGCAAGACACATTTGCTTGAATATGATAAAGATGGAGAAACCATATCAAGAGTTGAACGAGAATTCGATTAAGATGTCCTATATTTACAAAGGTGATGCAGGGTTGAAAGAATTTGTCCAGAGAGCAATACTGCGCCTGCCGATAAGTTTGCGAGAAGCTTTACTTTTGCGAGAATACGAGGAGTATTCATACGAGGAAATTTCACAAATTCTGGGCATCACAGTTTCGCTGGCAAAGGTGCGTGTGCATCGGGCACGCATTCTTTTGAAAAAGTTTTTAGAACCAATCACAAAGGAGTACTATGGGAATTGATAAGTTCATCAACGACTACATTGATGGTGAATTGACCCCAGAGGATGACAAAGAATTTAGAAAATTGCTCGAAGAAGATGCCAGTGCACAGGAGGAATTGGATTTAACGCTAAAGTTGATTTCTGCCTTACGGGAAGATGCCCAAAGCATAGTTGTTCCTAAAAGTTTGGCAGAAAGAGTCGAACAAAAAGCTCTTGCAACTTATCTAAAAGTAGTTCCCCCCTATACATCTGCAAAAAGTAGGAGAGCTTCCGTTGCCCTCGCAATGTTGCTTCTGCTTTTTCTCCTTTCAATTTATACCATTAATGACGGTAGAATTACTTCTGGAAATTCCTTTTTCGTAGCGCAAGTATTCAAGCAACAAGATTTGCTTCAAAAACAAATTCCAACCAATACCGAAGAAGATTTCGAGCTTGTGGGCAAGTAAAATACTAATAAAAAACGGCAAGAGAAATTAAATTCACTTGGAGCTGTAAATAAAGTT
>JBKBVP010000196.1:0-3718 GCA_046289495.1 Candidatus Kapaibacteriota bacterium
GTTTTAGAGGATGTTACAGATATAATCTTGAATCTAAAACAGGTCCGTATTAAATCCAAAGAAACAAAACCTTTCAAAGTAAATTTGCATTTAAAAGGTCCAATGGTCTGGACTGCTTATGATATTCAAAGAAGTAGTCCTTTAATCGAAGTTGTTAATCCAGATCTACATATTGCAACATTAGCCGAGGATGCTGAATTCGATGTAGAATTGAGAATAGCATACGGAAAAGGTTACGTCCCCGCCGATGAACACCCACTTTCTGATTATCCCATAGGAATGCTGCCAATTGATGCAATTTACAGTCCAATAAAGAATGTTGTTTACAATATTGAACCCCATAGGGTTGGTCAAAAAACAGATTACGAACGTTTGACTCTCGAGGTTTTGACCGATGGTACCATCGTGCCCGTAGATGCCTTGCACCTGGCAGCAAAGATTTTAATTGAGCATATTCAATACTTCTTGACTTTCGAAATTGCACAAAGACCAGAAATTTCCGTACAGGCTCAAAGCATTGAACCTCCCGAAAGTGAGCACGCTCGTTTGAGAAGAATTTTATCCATTCCCATCGATGACCTCGAAATAAGTGTCCGTGCATATAATAGTTTGAAGTCAAATAATATTAAGACTCTTGGAGATATTGTCTCGAGAACAGAACAAGAGCTTTTAAGATTGAAGAATCTTGGAAAGAAATCATTGAAGGAGCTTGAAGACATTGTGCACCAGTATGGTTTGGAATTTGGTTTAAATGTCCAAAGATATTTAAAACCAGAGAAAGCATCTACCCATAGGAATTTCGAGGATTTTGATTACTAAGAAAAAGGTGGAACAATGAGACATCTAAAGAAAGGATGGAAATTAAAAAGGACCAGTAGCCACAGAAAAGCCTTGCTTAGGAATTTGGCAATCTCATTACTCGAGCATAAAAAGATTGTCACAACAGTTGCAAAAGCAAAAGCTTTGCGTCCATTTGTAGAAAAAATAATAACACGAGCTAAAAGAGCTGTATTGCGTGAACGCAATGGACAGCTACCCGAAGGACAAACTTTGGATGTACACTCCCGTAGAGTGGTTGGTAAGCTTATTCACAACAAGGCTATTGTCCAAGAATTATTCGATACTATTGCCCCAACTGTAGTAGACCGTCCCGGTGGCTATACCCGAATTGTAAAGTTGGGTTTCCGTCGTGGCGATGCAGCTGAACTTGCCGCAATCGAATTAGTTGACTGGGGCGCTCCACAAGATGGTGCTGTAAGTCTGAAATCAAAAAAGAAATCAGCCTCTAAGAAAAAAGTTACCACTCAACCAACCAAAAAATCCAAAAAGACAAAGGAAGAGCCCATCGCTTCTAAACCCGAAGAATCAACAATACCAGTTGAGCAGGAAGTTTTAGAACCAACATCGCAAACATCATTCGTTGAAAAGGACTCTCCCTCGGTTAGTGAAACAAAACAAGAAGATGAAACCCAGGATACTTCCTCCGAAATTGCATCGGATACAATATCTTTAGATAAAACTCAATCAGAAAATACCGAAGATCCTAATCCCCAGGAAAAGAAAGAAGAATAAGTTTGTTATTTAAGATTCTGGACTTGGGCACCAATTGATTTTGGTGCCCTTCCTTTTTAATTATTCTTTGTTAATTTCAATTAAAACTATTTTATAGCCATAGATTATTTCGCGCGCCAAATAGATACTTCCAACAAGCACCGAAATCATTCCAAGCAAGAAGGTAACAAAAGTAATGACCCGCAAGTCTATTGAAAATGCGTAACTAAATCCAATGAGTAAAGATGTTAGCACATACAATGCAACAGAAATAGTATATGCCAATACGGCTCGTACGACGAACGGTATTCTTCTCTGAAAGAATTCTAATTGTTTGTTTACAGAAATTAATCGCTCTTTTAAATGTTCATCTTCGTGTAATTTCCCATTTTTTTCCTCTATCTCACGCTTTTCTTCATTAAGGCTGCGTACTCTGTCTACCACAGCAGAATATTTATTGTTTGTAACAAGCAACATAAGCGCACAAACGTTAACCATAACGCCTGGAGCAAGCATTGTTTGTATCAACTCTCGAATCGAGGGACTCATAATACCTCCAACTGGAAATCAAATTTGGAAGTGTCGATATCTAATGATTTTTATTTTGTTGATTTTCGTGGGCTCGTTTAATTTGTTTCAACAGTGTTGTTTTTGGAACTATTTTTTAAGTATTGCATATTCTGTGTCGATATCTCTTGGTATATCTTTCAAGTTTTCAATCACCTTTTTAGTTTCTGGGTTCATTTTTCCATACTTTTCAATTATTTCGCCAGCTTTGTTGTAATCCCCTTCGGCTAGAATGGTAAGAATTATTCTTGCGAGCTCTTGAATACCATTGAGGAAATTTTCCAAGTTTAAGATTACCTTGCCATCAAGGTAGTTGATAATGCCTTTTTCCTTGAGAAAGTTTAACTGGATAAGATTGGCTTTTCCATGCGCTTCTTCTGCTCCGAAACGTATCGAACGGAAGAGTCCAGCAATGTATGTTACTTTTGCTTTTTCAAATTGCTCTTGTGTTATTAGTTTCTTCTCGAGAAGATGTTTATGATTATACATACCAAGTACATCGGCTTTGCATTCTTCAATTGCAGAGTATCGCTCCTTGAGTGCTTTACGCACGGGCAAAGTGTCTTTCCCATACACAAAACCACGACCCAATGTATGGGAAACCTCGTGCAAAGTGACAAAAGAAGTAAAAGACTTTTTATCAACAAGTTTAGAAAGTTCTGAATTAAATATTTTTTCGCCAATAGGCTTCAAGATTTTGTCGAATTTTGCTTCCATCATATTTTTAAACATAGATTTTTTTCCACCTTTAAGTTCGTGGACCTTCGGATCGTTTGGTAGAGAATTTGCAATCGTTTTAGTTCCAGCTTGGCAATCTCCACCAAAATAGACAACGTTCATAATTTGAAGAACATTCGCTTTCCCTGCTGTTTGGCGAATATACTTTTTCTCATACGGCAAGTTGTGCTCGAAATAATCAAGGTTTTCTTCAAACATTTTCAGCTCTTTTGTTCCTTCCTCATCTTTTACCATTACAATTGCTTCGTACGCAGTTTTGTAGTTGAACAGGGCGTCTTCGTAGTTTTCAATGGGACCAATCACGAGGTCGATGTTACTATTTCTTATGTCCATCCAAGCCATATCGCTTTCGAAGTAATCATCTGTGCGCAGTGCCTTTGCACGGAGAATTAAGTAATTCTTCAATGACATATTGTCGCAATAATCAGCTGCTTCTTCCAATTTTCTTGCAATTTGCTCAATTTCGGGATATGCCTTGTGGTAGGGGATGGCTTGGAGTTTAGCGCCTTCTCGTATGATAATTGTGTACTGGCTTTCGAGCTCTTCTTTCTGCTCGGGATGCGCTTCAATGTATTTTTCAAACTCTTCTTTCGTCAAATCAAGTGGATAGAAATTTGCCCCTTTTGGTTTAAATTCCGGACCTCTCCCGACAAATCTACGACCATCGTGTATCAAATCATAGGGACCGTAGTAAATATTTACTAATCTAAGTAGTTTCCTGGCTTCATCTGTGTTTATTTTTGATAATGAATCACGAATAGAAATCGCATCTGGAGAGGTCTGTTTCCAGAAAATTGCGTCTGCAAGTTGTCCAGCCTCTACAAGCAACTCGACTACTTTTTTTTCTCTATCACTTAAATGG
>JBKBVP010000197.1:0-3701 GCA_046289495.1 Candidatus Kapaibacteriota bacterium
ATATTCTCTTGGCTTCCAATTGGCAATACAGCCCAAGAGTCGAATCTACCGTTATCTTTTGCAACGAAAACTATAGACCATAAGTAACTATCAATCGGGAGGGTGGTCTGTCCCTCGTTGCTTATGAAAATCATAAAGTTTTCTGAATTTTTAAAGGATGAACTCGATATTGAGACAAGACCTACTAAGCTATCTGCAGAGTTAAAAATTTGAACTTTATCGACAATATCCTTGGAGGAGAAACCCTTCTCATCAACTACTGTTAGATTATTAGTTTCATAAATTCCTACGTAAACAGAGTCAATTAGATCAATATCTGTCCAGACATCCGCCCCGAAGAGAAAGTAGCCAGGAATATCTGGACAAAGCGCGGGTTCATAATTGCATAAATTTACAGGATAAAGAAGCAATTCATATCGATTGTTTTCCTTTAATTCAGCGCCAGAGTGAATTAAAATCTCACCTTCGTTACCAGCAGAGGCAACAATTGCTCTTCCATTTTTTTCTGCGACCAAATTGGATAGCGCTTTACCAAGCAAATCTTCGTTGTCGTGCGAGCCGATAATTGAGCCAAGACTTAAATTAATAACACACGGTTTGCCAAGCTCTTCTGCCTTTGAGAAAATATAATTGCAAGCTGCAAGGATATCTGCATCGCTAAAAGAACCAAAAGAGCCATTACGAATTCCATTCACAATGATAAAGTCTGCTTCGGGAGCAAATCCCACAAATTCGGGTCTTGCTCGCCCATTACCACCTGCAATACCAGCAACTTGTGTACCATGGCCAAGTAAATCCTTTTGGTAAACACTATCCAAATTGTCATCTATCTCGATTTTTGTGTATTCCCTACCCCAATCATATCCTTGTGGGGGCTTTGGGGAGAATTCTTCTCCCATATCCCAAAGGAAAAGAATTCTTGTGCCATTTTCGGTCTTGAAATCTGGATGCTGCAAATCAATGCCGGAATCGAATATTCCAATTAGAACTCTCTTTCCTGTATAGGAGCGGGGCAGATTGCTTCCTTTATGAGCCAAATCAACTTCACTTATCGACCTTGCAGAGTCCAAATGAAGTCGATAGCAACGCCCAAATGCTGCTCTTGTGATTGCTGGGTCGTCGAGAACTTCACTGATTTTAGTAATCTCTGTTTTTAAATGCAAGACATCACCTGCCCTCGAGACAATTTGAAATTTCCCTGCATTTAAGTTACTTCCCGGATGAACTTCAACAAGTAGATTTACATAAACTTTGTTGTCTTTTGATTCGAACGGGTAGCCAAATTTTTTTGGTAGCAATAAAATATCACTACCCTTGAAGCTTTGAATCTCCCTAAATATCTTTTTTGAATAAGAATCGAGCTTGTTTGAAAAGTCTTTTGCAGTTAAGTTCAAAAACGAAATACAAGAAATTAGAATTACTAAAACTCTTTTCATAAAGTCCTCCAATGGTATTTAAAATAGTTTCTATTTAAGTTGATAATCATGCGAAAGCCCAATGCGATGGACAAAATCGAAGCGCGAAGCCTTGTAAAGTGCTTCTACGGTTCCTTCGACAATAATAATGTTTCCGGCTACTGTAATGACTTTCAAACCGACCCTTTCAAGCTTATCCTTGAGTATGAAGTCCAGATTCTTGTACATCTCAATTACACAGCGCAATTTTTTATCAGTTTTAGAATACTCAGGATTTTTCATTGCCAACTTCAGTGGTGCTTCGAATTTATTTTCAAAGGTTTTTTCTATGTTTTTTTTCACACATCCAGCAAATAAAAAAGCAAAACTTAATAAAAGAAATACACTCCTCATAAAGCCTCATTATTTAGCTAAAATTACAAACTGTGTTCTTCTGTTCAAAGCTCGACCTTCCTCGGTATCATTTGGAGCAACGGGCCGAGACATTCCAAAGCCACGCCATCGAAGGCGTTTCGAGTCGACTCCGCGCTCGACTAAAGCATCGTAGACAGCTTTAGCCCTTCGCTCGGACAATCTTTGGTTGTACTCCACTGTGCCAATGTTATCGGTATGACCTTGTATCTCTAATCTCAATTTGGGTCGAGATAGCATTTGGTCGACTATTTCATCAATGATTGAATAGGACTCTGGCTTTATCTCCCATCTATCAAAGTCGAAGAGAATAGGTCGGACAAATGAGTCGCCTGTATCTTTCCACATTTCAGAAGTATCGTAAAACCCCTCCGCCCAGAGGGAATCTATTCTATTTGGAATATTTAAATGAGAAACAACTCGATGATATCCCCAGAATTTTGGTGGTCTATAGGTGATTAAGTAATAATTTCGTAGGCTCATATAGATATCGATAAAAATCCGCTTCATCTCTTCTTTGGAATAAGCTTTGTAGAATTTACCGCCAGTGTTGAAGGCAATTTCTTGTAAATTTTCATCGATTGAATAACCGAAGGCAACGGTAAAGATGTGGACTCGGTATTTCTTTGCCAACGAAATTATTTGACCAACTTTGGCTTGCGAATAATTGTCATCTCCATCGGAGAATACAACTACAAGACGTGGTGAACCATCATCTGGCAATTTAGCAAACATTTCTATACTTTTATAAATTGCATCGTACAGACCTGAGTACAATCCAAAACCCAGCGCCCGCTTTTTATAAAACTCGTCAAGCAATTTATTTAAGTTTGATTCAAAGGGTATTTTTACTTCGAAATCTTTTGTAAATGTGCAAAAAGCTATCTTGTCGTTTGGGTATTTTAATGACATAAACAACTCGGCACCCTCTAAAATAGCATTAGTAACTCCACTCATAGAACCACTGTAGTCAACGGTCAACACGATGGCGTATGGTATAGAGTCGCCTTTGCCAAATTCACGAACTTTGAATTCAGCTATGGGGACGTTTCGAAGATTGTAAACTTTGCCCAAGAATTCTTCGAGAAAACTGAAGTATTCGTGAGATGTTTTTTTATATGGTTCTGCCATTTGAGATACGAAATTTCCCTCGCTGTCGAAGACTCTTGCAAAAAGTTTTACTGTGTCCGGATAATGGTCTATGTCAACACGCCAAATGTCATATCTGAGAGCATTTGGCTCGACGGAGTCCACTGGTCTTGTTCCACTAAGAAAAACTGTAGATATTGTCGAATCCGGTATATCCCAAACTTCTTTTTGCAAATCGAAATCCTTAATCTTGCGATGGGTGGAACAAGATAGAGAAAATAGGAAAAATAAAATGAAAATGAAACCGAATGCCTTCATCTTTAAATGCGATAAGAAAGATAAGCGACGAAGTAATGATAAGAAAAATTTATCGTACAACAATTTCCACAAGAGTTGCATCCTTTTCCACTGTTTGACCTTCGCGGACAAAAACTTTGGATATAGAACCATTTGCAGGCGAAGCTAAAGCATTTTCCATTTTCATTGCCTCGAGAATGACAGCTTTTTGTCCTTTTGCAATACTATCGCCCTCTGAAACCAATACTTTAACTACAAGCCCAGGCATCGGGGCTTTGAGTTTTACAGTTGCTCCCAGCTTTGTTTCCTCATTTTGGGCAAACGTACGAAGGAGGAGAAAAGTCTCGTCTTGTACTTCTATTTCGTAGGAGTAACCATCGATGTTGATGAAAATAGTGCCGTTTTTTTTATTTTACAAAAGTGCCACAACGACATTATAGTTTATTTTTAATTTTTTTAACACAAGTGCAAGAGTATTAAGAATTTAAA
>JBKBVP010000198.1:0-3700 GCA_046289495.1 Candidatus Kapaibacteriota bacterium
ACTTTAGATTGTGCAAGACAAAAAAATGGTATGATATACACAAGTATGGAAATAATTCCAGAAATTAAAGCCTTTGACATAAAAATAATGAATTAAACAAATTTCAAAATTAAAAAACTAACGGGTAAAAGGAGATTGAAGATATCTTTTGGCTTGTTCGTGAGAATCTCGATAATTTTTCCATGAAAGGACTTTGTTGTATTGCATAATTGCATATTTGCGTTTTCCTTGTAAATCGTAAATTTTCCCAACTTTAAGATTTAAATAAATCATAAAAGCAGAAGGTCCATTCCTGTCAAGTTTACGCGAGAACTCATCACATTTGTAAAAATACTGTAAAGCATCCTCGAATTGGTTTTTTTCGAATAATGCACTACCTATGTAGTAAAGAGCTTCGCGGGCTGTTGATAAATCAAACCCAATTTTCTTTTGATTGTACCAATCAAGAATTTTTCTCCAATGCTGCTCCCAATCATCGAGGTAATATAATGAAACAAGGCATCTACCATAGTAACGTTGGAACATAGGATTATTTGGATATTTCTGAACCAATTCCTTAGCCAATTCATACGCAGAATAATAATCCCTTTCAAAATCGTAATAAACCTGAAGCAGAACTAACTTTGCCTCGACACTTGCGTAACGGGCATATTTAGCAGAAGCTTTAAGTTGCAAAATGCCAAGTTGTTTATCGCCTTTTGGAACAAAAAGCACCAGAGGTTTAATGGAGGGATTTTGTTCAGGCAAAACCTCTGCAAAGTAATTGTATATGCCCGTGCCCAACATAATGTCGTAGTTATTTGGTGCAATTTCTAAACACTTCAAAAGTATTTTAAAAGCAGCATAGCCATCGCTTGCAGCTCGAAACCAATTCTCACGAACCACGTGAAACCTACCCCGAAATCCCAGTGCTCCGCCTTTAAAAAATAAAGCACTTACTTCAAATTCATTTGTATCCAGAATTCCATCACACACCTCGATGACTTTGTCAATTTTATCTAAAAAACTTCGGTCATAGTCCCTTGTGTTTCTAAAAGAATTAATCTTCCACCAATCCACCATTGCATCGAGAAAATAGCCAGCTGGTAGTTGTGGATATTTTTCTATCACCATTTTGAAGCAAGTTTCTGCTCTGTCGAATTCCATATTATAAATGTAATCAGCACCGATTCGCACTAAACTATCGGCATCAGTTTTCATTACAGGCCACTGGGATAAAACCTTTAGCGGCAAAAGAATGCAAAAGGAAAATAACAAGCCAACTAAACAACAATAGGTAAAGTTTCTTTGCAATTTGGGCATATGGCTTTTCCTTCAACAACTAAATACCTAACATCTGTGAGGTATCTTTGTCTTTGAATTACTAAATTATTACATTTAGGACAGTATGTGTTTTCTGCGTCATTTAAATCAGTATTTCCAATATAAACATAATTAAGACCATAACTTTTGGCTACGTCCTTTGCTAATGCAAGAGTTTCAATCGGAGTAGACGATTTGTCTATCATTTTGTACTGTGGAAAGAACCTACTGAAATGAAGAGCTATATCCTTTGAAAGACTGGAAACGAACTCTGAAATTTTCGCAAAGCTCTCCTCATTGTCATTTTCACCAGGAATAACCAAGTTGATAATTTCCATATGTATTTTCGCATCGAAAACTCTTTCAATATTTTCCAAAACGGGGCTAAGATGTCCACCCGTAACCCTTAAATATTTTTGGTCATCAAAAAATTTTAAATCTATGTTAATAGCATCTAACAATTTTTCTTCTCGGACAATTTCCAACATCTCCTTACTAAAGTAGCCATTAGAGACAAAAACGTGGCAGAGGTGTTTTGTGCTGACATTCTGCTTACACTTCAATATGATATCTCTTGCATATTCAAAAAAAATCGTTGGTTCTGAATAGGTATAGGAGATACCATCAACGTCGTATTTTTCTGCTAACTCAACAACTTTCTCTGGGGGAAAAACATTTTGAATAAGCAAAGTTTCGGGCTTTAACTTTATCGATTGAGAAAGGTAGCTATTTTGACAATTGGCACACTTAAAATTGCAACCAGGTGTACCAAAAGACAGAACTCTTGACTTTGGTTTGAAATGGTAAAACGGCTTTTTTTCTATTGGGTCGACGGCAAATCCATCCACTTTTCCATAAGTGTATGAATATAGATGGCCATCGTGATTGAAACGCACCCTACAAATTCCTCCGTAAGAGTTCTTAATTTTACAATAATGACTGCATAATTTGCAAAGTACTACTTTTGAATTTTCATCTACATTTTCGTAAAGCAAAGCCTCTTTCATTCTTAAAGTAAACCCAATGTTTTCATATCTCCCTCAAAATTGTATGGCTTTATTTTCACAAGCCATCCCTCGCCATAAGGGTCTAAAACAGCAGTTTCAGGATTTTCTATTACTCTTTCATTAACCTCAACAACAATTCCAGAAAGCGGGGAGAAAATAGATTGCGTTCTCAAGTCGGAGGAGAATATCTGAAAGTAGACGCTTCCCTGGCGAATCTCGTCACCAACTGATGGCAAGTAAACAGTTTGAATTTTGCCTACGGAGTATAATACAGCTCTTTCGACCCCCAAGACAACTAAACCCTCGTCATTCATCATAAGCCAAGAATATTGACCTATGCCCTGAATATTACTTATAATTTCGTTTTGCAATGGAGATTTGCCTTCGGTACTTGACTGGGTAGAGACTAAACTTGCGGCACGCTCAATTACTTTTCGTAGCTCGTCGCGGGTGAATGGTTTTGCAATATAGTCGAAGGCACCAAGTTGCATTGCTTGCAAAGCAGTATTAATAGTAGCATAGCCAGTTATCATAATTACAAAAATTTTGTCGTTGATTTCTTTGACTTTTTTAAGGAGCTCCAAACCATCAATTTCTGGCATCATTAAATCTGTAAGAATTATATTTGGCAAAAAAAATGGGAGCTTTTGCAAAGCCTCTTGGGCGGATAAGGAGGTTTCCACTTCATAAGCTTCTTCTTTCTTTAATATTCTCTTGATACTATCCAATATGATTTGTTCATCATCAATCACCAAAATTTTGACTTTGTCATTAGTCATATTTGAGACTCCAACTAATTTTTTTCTGACTCAAAATAAGCGGGAAGAACAATTTTAAATATTGCCCCCCCAGAACTTGCAGTGTCCACTTCAATAGTTCCGTGATGTCTTTCAATTATCCCCCAACTTACAGCAAGTCCAAGCCCACTTGTACTTTTAGTGGAGAAGAACGGTTCGAATATTTTATCCATAAGATTTTCAGGGATACCAGGACCGGAATCCTCAACGGAAATAATACATTTTTTTTGTTGCCGATAGTACTCACTTGTTATTATGATTTCGCCCTTGTACTTCATAGCATCGGCAGCATTAATTAAAAAGTTCAATAATACTTGTTGAATCTGCTTGACATCTGCTTTTATCTTTGGAATTTTTTCGGAAAGATTCACTATGATTTCTATATCTTTGAACTGGGGCAGTCGGCGTACCAAATCTAAAGACTGCTGGATAATTACATTTGGGTCCACTACTTCAAATTTGGGAGTGTATTGCTTTGCAAAATCTAATAAATTTCTGACGATATCTCTACACCGAAGAGTCTCGCGAATAATTATCGCTATGTCTTCTTGAAGCGGATGGTCTTTGTCCAATTCCTCGGAAATACTTTCGGCG
>JBKBVP010000199.1:0-3683 GCA_046289495.1 Candidatus Kapaibacteriota bacterium
AATTTTGCTATTTTGATTGCCTCGGGAAAGAGCTCAAGAGCCTTCTTTAATTGATTGTCTACAGAGAACAAAATCTCTAAGAATTCCTCACGTGTCCAAATGATTCTGGCTATCTGAGCTTTCAGATATGCAGAGATGTAATCTCTATCTGTATCCCAATCTTGCTGTGTTACATTTATTCCTTTTTTCTCTACGAATGATTTAAAATCAGCCAGGGTTTGCTCGGAAACACGAAACTTATTACTAAAATCCTTGAAGTTGGGATAAGATTTTTTAATACTTTCGATTTCTTTCATAAGTTTTTTATCAATGAATTCAAAGAAAAGATTTTCTCGGCGAATTGAGGCTGTCATTTTGGTTATTGTATCAAATTTAATTATGTAATCTGGAGTAATACCGCCACCACCAAAGACGACTCTTTTAGCTCGAGTGTAATATATTGGCAAAGAGTCTATGGGTATTTTATCATTCGGGTCTTTAATTGTATCATTAATTCTTTTTACTTGAGAGGTTATTTTATCATAGGCATCGTAAATGTAGGAACCCTCTTCAAGTTCAAGGCGACCCACGAGATGGCGATATTTGTCTTTATCTTTGTAAGGTCTCTGGATACATCTTCCAGATGGAGTATAATATTTAGCAATTGTTAAACGAAAAGCAGAGCCATCACCAAGTTCGTACTGTCTTTGGACAAGCCCTTTGCCAAAAGAAGTTTCACCGACAATTAAGCCACGGTCCAGGTCTTGTATGGCACCAGAGACTATTTCGCTTGCGGAGGCAGAACCAGCATTTATCAAAACAATAAGTGGAAGTTTCACATAAGGGGATGAGCCCGACGAAATATACACTTCCTCGAATTCAGAACTTCTTCCTTTTGTATAGACAATTGTATCACCACTTTTAATAAACTCTTCTGCCATTAGAAAAGCTTGATTAAGATAACCACCAGGATTACCGCGCAAATCAAGTACGAGTTTTTTCATTCCTTTGCTCGAGAGTTTCTGCAATGCCGTCACTAATTCATCGTGTGTCGTAGCAGCAAACCTATTAACCACAATTACACCAATATCAGTACCATCGACCATAAAAGCTGCATCGACTGTGTTTAAAGGTATTTTATCCCTTTTGATTCGGTAATGAATAAGTTCTTTTACACCGTCGCGTTTGATATCGATTTCTACAATAGTACCTTTTGGTCCGCGAAGTTTTTTAGGTACATCGGACCGACTCATCCCAACTGCATTCTGACCATCTATTTTTACTATTTTATCACCAGGGCGAATACCGAGAGCTTCGCTTGGTCCACCTGGAATTGGAGAGACAACAACAATTGTATCATTTATAACGTCGAACTCAATTCCAATACCTTCGAAGCTACCTTGAAAGTCCTCGTTCACTCGCTTCATTTCTTCGGCTGGGATATATACGCTATGTACATCCAGTTCGCTCAAAATCCCTTTTATCGCTGCCTCGCCTAATTTCTGAGTATCGACAGTCTCGAGATAATTTTTTACAGCTATGTTCAAAACTTTATCAATCTTTTTTATCTGTAGGTAGACATTATCCGTTGAGAACACTGGGAATAACACCATTCCAATTAAGATTCCAACGATGACAGCTGAAATGACCCAAAAAATTTTTCTCATATCAAACCCACATTAAAATTCTAATAACGAAATTTATTAAATATTATTAAATTTTTAATATTTCTCAAACTTTAAAAATTCTGTGTATAAATGTTTTTTTTTAAAACTAAAAAATATAGTCCACAAGGTAAGTTTGAAACATCTATTTCAATCAGTTCATTTGTCTCGATATTAAGTCGAGCATTTAGAATATTATTACCATACAAATCCGTTATGAAAATCTCGGTGGGTCCGGAATGTTTTGTACTTGGTTCAACATACAAAACATTTTGTGCCAGATTTGGATAGATTTTCGTATGATTAGAACGTTTTTTTGGCGAGTACTTTTACCAAAAACAACAACATCGCATTTGGATTTTCCTTGGATTTGAAAATCTTCTACAGAAGCAGCAAAAGGAAACTTCCAAACAATGCAATGTTGAAAATTCTCAATTACGAGAGTATCTGTAATCAGACCTATGGTCAAGGGATTAATGCAATACCTAATGTAACCATATTCTTTGGGTTCGACAACAATCGGAAATGCACTTGGAATCAAATTAAAATCAATGTTTTTTTCGAAGTAAGCTCTGTGAATATAAACAGGGAAGTTGCCACTGTTGAAAAAAGCAAAATTATCGCAGGAAAGACTTCCAATGAAATGATTACCAACATTATAAGGAACTAATAGATTGGGGTCGACGGTTAGAGTGAATCCGGGTATTGTATCCCAGTATTCAAGCCTGTTTCCGGAGGAATCTATTGCTACTATGCCAAAATAACTATCCTCGTAGTTGTTTAATACTTTGAATTCAACACTAACATCATTGGGATAGTTTGTATAAAGATTTACATCGACATTGTATTGTTCAAGAATTGATACGCTCTGCAACCCAGCGTCTGTTTTTAATCCTTCAATAATTCTGAGTTCAACTGTTTTGAGGCAGCTGTCCTTGACTACAAAGATTTTTGGTGCTTCTTTGTCTTTGACAAAATTAACTGATACCAGCAATGCGGGCTCGCTTAGACAAGCATCTTCAATTACTAATGTATCTAAAAATATTGTAACCTTTTGAAAAGAAAGATAAAATTCAAAATCTAACTTTTCCCCAGGTTGTACAAGAGTTGGCTGGAAATTCTTAGGGGTAATTTTTGAATTCTTAAAATACAATCCTTTTAATTCCTTTAGCAAAAAGCCAAAATTCGAAATAGATACATTAAACCAAAAATATTTACCAGTGCTTGTTTCCTCATTAATTGTTTGAATAGCACCGGGTTTATTGCCATTTACAGCAAAAGTGAATCCGGGTATCCATTCTTCCAGGACTTGACTATTCAAATTCATCGTATCCGTAACAAAAACAGCATACTTTCCGTCTTGGTATCTATCGTTGAGTTTAAAAGCAAAAAAGACCGTGTCTTTATTGTTTAAATGGGAATACAATTCGCAGTTGAATGTAAGAGTGTCAATCACAACAAAATTTGAGAGCGAAGCATCCTTTGGACGCCTTTTGTAAGCAATCCCCTTACTTATGAAACATGAGTCGGTTTCAATGGTGGTAATTTGTGGTTCGAGATAGTTCAATCTTAGAAAGTTGCAACCACCAATATAACCGTAAGAATTTGCTTGACCATAACCATATATCACAATTCCAAAACCTGCATCAGCTTTTAAATAATGAACACCATCACTTACTCTAATATTAGCGTAGATATACAGA
This sequence comes from Candidatus Kapaibacteriota bacterium, assembly GCA_046289495.1. Taxonomy (GTDB): domain Bacteria; phylum Bacteroidota; class Ignavibacteria; order Kapaibacteriales; family UBA2268; genus Naka2016. Next base: position 3,347 of record JBKBVP010000199.1, read on the forward strand.
CCCCCCGGAACATCGGAAAAATCATTTATAGAGAGTGGAGCACCATCAATTCTAAAGCTGTCAAAGCTTGTACGTGGTAAAATTACTGTGATGAATTGTTCTTGATAAACCCTGGAATTATTTGGGTCTGAAACTTGAACATTGATAATTCTGTATTCCTCGAGGTACTGCTCTACGGGCGGCATTATTGTGAAGAACGGATCACCTAAATTTCGGCTGTTACTTACACAAGTTTTTTTGAATGCTCCAACTAAAATAGGTTTGTTTGCCAGGATGTAGTGAGGTTTATCAAGTATGTCTTCGTAAAAACTACCTTGAGAAAGGGTTGCAACTTTGA
>JBKBVP010000200.1:0-261 GCA_046289495.1 Candidatus Kapaibacteriota bacterium
GGGCATATATCTTGTGTCCGGAGAAAACAAAAAAGTCGCAATCAAGTTTTTGTACATCAATTGGGAAATGCTGTATAGATTGAGCCCCATCAATAAGAACCACTGCACCAATTTGGTGACTTCGGGAAATAATGTATTCAATAGGATTTACTGTTCCAAGTGAATTTGATACGTGCACGACAGAAACTATCTTTGTTTTATCCGAAAGCAACTTTTCAAATTCCTCAATTATAATTTCTCCATTGTCATCAATTGGCATTA
>JBKBVP010000200.1:271-3680 GCA_046289495.1 Candidatus Kapaibacteriota bacterium
TTACTTTCAGCTTTGCCCCAGATTTCTCGCAAATGATTTGCCAAGGGACTATGTTAGAGTGGTGTTCCATATAAGATATCAAGACTTCATCACCTGGTCGAAGATTTACATTACCATATGAATGGGCAACCAAATTGATTGATTCAGTAGCACCACGTGTGAAAATAATCTCCTCCTCGTACTTTGCATTAATAAATGTCTGTACAATTCTTCGGGCACATTCATATTCCGTCGTCGAAGCTTGGCTTAGATAATGAACACCCCGATGAATGTTGCTATTTAGATTCTTGTAAAAATTTTCAATAGTTTTAATCACTTGTCTGGGCTTCTGTGTAGTTGCTGCATTGTCGAAGTAAATTAAAGGCTTATCCCAAACTTTTCGTTGAAGTATCGGAAAGTCCTCGCGAATTTTGTGCACGTTAAATGATTTCTTCTTCTCAATACGTATTTCTATGTTCTTTGGATCCATTATGATAATTTAAACTTTTGATAACTCATTTATAGCAGAACAGAAGTAAATGTCTTCCAAGTTAAGTTTTTTTGCAACCAATTCTTTTAAGAGATTTCTTAATTCTGATTGTTCTACCTTTTCTAAGTTACTTGAAACAAAGGAGCTCAACAGAAGCGCTTTTGCTTTTTCCTTTCCTATCCCCCTTGAAGTCATGTAGAACAAAGAATCTTGGTCCAGAAAACCAGCTGTCGCACCATGAGTACATTTCACATCATCAGCATAGATTTCTAATTGTGGTCTTGTGTATACTCGAGCCTCATTCGAAAGCAAGATATTTTTGTTAGATTGATAAGCATTTGTTTTCTGTGCACCACGTGCTACATAAATTTTACCATTAAAAATTGCTCGCGCCTGGTCATTGATAATTCCACGATAATCTTCCTCGCTTGTACAATTTGGTTGATTGTGTAGGACAACTGTATGGTTATCAATGAAATTATTTTCAGACATAATGTTAATTCCATTTAAAAAACCAAAAGAATTCAAACCCTCGAAAGCTAAATTAAGATTGTTTCGAACAAATTTTGTTTCAAGCGAAAAAGTGTTACATTTAAATTTTACATCGCTTTCCGTTACCACATTCAAGTTGTTTAATAAAATCAAATTTTCCGTGTCGTATTGAACAAAACTAATTTCAACATTGGCATTTTGTTTCAGATATAAGTTAATAATTTCATTAGCTAAAACTTCTCCAGGATTATGGCTTTTGAACAATACAATAATTTCTGCTTTGCTATTCTCGCCTACTTCGATAAAACTCAATGTTGTGGAGAAAGAAGATGCTTCATAATTATAATTATATTGCAAAACCAAAGGCTTATCTAAAACAACATCGTTTGCTATTTTTAAAAATCGTGCATCGGAAAAAATTGCTAAGTTGAGAAAACTAAATGGATTGTTACTATCGTAAAATTTTTCAAAATTTTTTAAAAAACTTTCCCCAAAAAATACGCTATCATCTTCTAACTTACCCATCTGAACAAGACTATTCAAGCGATTGCTACTATCGAGGAAATAACCATTAAGAATGTGGATGATATAATAATTAAAAAAATCAGGCACTACCAGTTCAGGCAAATTACGATTATTCAGTTGGGTTTTGACTTCATCCACAAAGGAGAAGTTTAAATCATTCATAAACGAAAGATTTGTATATTTCCATTCCTCATGCTTAGTAGTTGGAATTCCAATGTGCAAAAATCTTTTTAAAAAATCTCGCCTTTTATCTATATTGTAGCTATGATTATTTTCGAATTTATTTTCAAAAAGCTTTTGAATATTTTCATAGAACTTCATAGAACACCTCTACTTTACACCATTGTTGTTGCCATTTTTCAACCAATCGTAACCTTTTGATTCTAATTCATATGCCAATTCCTTACCACCAGAAACTACGATACGACCATCGTACATTACATGAACAAAATCTGGGACAAGGTAGTTCAACAGCCTTTGGTAATGAGTTATTATCAAAAAAGCTCTTTCGGGGCTTCGGAGAGTGTTTACACCATTTGCAACTATTTTTAAAGCATCGATGTCCAAACCGGAGTCTGTCTCGTCGAGTATAGCAAGCGTTGGTTCCAACATAGCCAGTTGGAAAATTTCATTGCGCTTTTTTTCTCCGCCAGAGAATCCCTCGTTAACATTTCTGTTAAGATATGATGGGTCCAAACCAACAAGAGCAGCCTTCTCTTTCAACATTTGTAAAAAATCATAAGCATCTATGGGCTCCATTTGCCGGTGTTTTCGAACCTCATTGACAGCGGTTTTCAAAAAATTCGCGTTCGTTACTCCGGGAATTTCTACCGGATATTGAAAAGCAAGAAAAATCCCAGCTCGAGCTCTTTCTTCCGGTTCCAATTCTATAAGGTCCTTTCCGAGAAAGGTTATCCGACCCTCGATAACATCGTAACCCGGTTTGCCGGCAAGAACATTTGCAAGGGTACTTTTGCCAGTTCCATTCGGACCCATAATTGCGTGAACGTCGCCGGCATTAATTGTCAAATTAAGACCCTTAAGAATCTGTTTTCCATCGATTGCAACTTTCAAATTCTCAATTTTCAAAATCTCCATTATTTTCTCCTTTTAATTAACCTACACTACCTTCGAGACTTACAGATAAAAGTTTTTGGGCTTCAACAGCAAATTCCATAGGAAGTTGATTTAATACTTCCCTCGAGAAACCATTTACAATAAGACCGATTGCATCTTCTTTAGAAATGCCTCTCTGATTGCAATAGAAAAGAATTTCATCGCTTATTTTCGAGGTTGTGGCTTCGTGCTCTACAGTTGAGCTATTGTTGTGTACATCAATATAAGGAAATGTATGAGCACCACACTTATCACCAAGCAAAAGGGAGTCGCATTGGGAGTAATTTCTGGATCGTTCAGCTTTTTTCGAAATTTGAACGAGGCCACGGTAACTATTATTGCTGAAACCAGCAGCAATTCCTTTGGATACTATTCTACTTTTTGTATTTCTCCCCAAATGTATCATTTTTGTTCCTGTGTCTGCTTGTTGGTAGTTATTTGTTACAGCAATGGAATAGAACTCCCCAACAGAGTTATCCCCTTTTAAAATACAAGATGGATATTTCCAAGTTATGGCAGAACCAGTTTCAACTTGGGTCCAGGAGATTTTTGAATTCTCTCCTAAACAGATACCTCGCTTTGTAACAAAATTATAAATTCCACCCTTGCCCTCTTTGTCGCCAGGATACCAGTTTTGTACAGTGGAGTATTTAATTTCAGCATCTTTTAAGGCAATTAACTCAACAACAGCAGCGTGCAACTGATTTTCATCTCGAATCGGCGCAGTACAACCTTCAAGGTAACTGACATAGCTTCCCTCATCGGCAATTATAAGGGTTCTCTCAAATTGGCCAGTTTCAGATGCAT
>JBKBVP010000201.1:0-3673 GCA_046289495.1 Candidatus Kapaibacteriota bacterium
CAAATTTATATTATGGTGCCTCAGTCAAGTTTATATCATCCAATATCGACAAATATAGCTCTGTTGCAATCGCTTTCGATTTTGGTTTACTCCTATTAATTCCGGAAAAAAGTACAAGCATAGGTTTGGCAATCCTACATGCGGGGACACAATTAAAAACCTTCGACAACAACAGAGAGAGCCTACCTCTCGATCTAAGGGTCGGAATATCCCATCGGTTGCGAGGTTTGCCTTTGCTTTTAAACTTCAACTTCTTCAATTTAGCCGACCAAACGAATAAATTTTTCGATAGATTCTTGAAATTCTCAATCGGAGGTGAGTTTATTCTTAGTGAATACTTACATTTGAGAGTTGGTTACGATAATTATCTACGCAAATATTCTGGAACATCAAAAAGTAAAGAATTTATTGGCTTTTCTGCAGGTTTGGGTTTAAAGATAAACGAATTTAATTTTGACTATAGTATTTCACAAGTTGGTGCCTCTGCAATTTTTCATAAGTTCTCAATTTATTTAACACTTTAATACTTCAAGAAATTGAAATTTTATTTTGCTAAGATAAAATTTCAGAATATCTGTAAAACCATATCCAACTTAAAACATTAATGAAAAGATAACCTTCTATTTAAGACAATTCATCTAATTTGTTTTTCTTTAAAACTTCCTTAAAAAGTCTGAAAATCAATTTAACAATTGAGAAACTATTTTATTAGTAATTTAAATCTTCGGTCTTAACCTTACCACGGAATATCCAGTAAATCCCGGCTGTGTAGGCAAGAACAAAAGGTACACCAATTATCGCAATTACCAACATAATCGTAAGTGTTTTTTGAGAAGAAGCAGCATTGTAAATTGTCAAGCTATATTCTGGATTTGGGTTCGACGGAACAATATTCGGAAAAATACCAATAGCAAACAAAGCCAAAAGTGCAATGATACTTGCAGCAGAGGAAATAAATGCCCAACCGTATCTTTTATGATGAATTTCCCTGGGTATATTGGCAATCGCAAGCATATTAAGTAATGGGACGATGAATAAAAAAGGATAATCAATAAAATGTCGTGTCATTTGAGGGACATAAATCAAAGTAACCATTGTTGTCGATACGTAGCAAATAACAAAAAATATGATAGTATTATTGACCCAAGGGATTAGCTTATCCCTAAGTTCGCCTTCTGTTTTAAGCACTAAATAGATTGTACCGTGCATCATAAACAAAGCCACGGTGGTAATGCCAGTGAGCAAGGTATATGGGGATATCAAGGTCCAAAAGTTACCAACAAATTCATGATATTGATTAAGAGGTACGCCAATGATTATATTGCCCATAGCAACACCAAGAAGTAGAGCGATGATATAACTGGACAAAGAAAAAGCAATGTCCCAGTTGTGCCGCCATCGAAGGCTTTCCCTTTTGCTTCTAAATTCGATAGCGATTGCTCTAAACACCAAAACCACAAGCAATAGGAAGAGGGCAATGTAAAATCCAGAAAAAACAGTAGCGTAGACTTCGGGAAATGCAGCGAAGAGAGCACCTCCACCAGTTATTAACCAAACTTCGTTACCGTCCCAGACTGGTCCGATTGCATTTAAGAAAATGCGCCTTTGATGGTCTTCCTTAACAAAAAGATGAACGGCGCCAACACCAAGATCGAAACCATCAAGGACAGCATATCCAGTAAATAAAACACCTATTAAGATAAACCAGACTATATTTAATTCCACTTCTCCCTCCATTTATTGTTTATCAAAAATGGATTTTTGTTTAGTATAAATTTCTGGACCCACCTCTGATACTATGCCCTGCTTGATTTTTCGGTCGAGGAGGAACAGAAACAAAAGTAAAATCAGCACGTAAATAGCAGAGAACAAAATAAGAGAAAACCAAACACTACCGGGCGTTAAAGTTTTTGATAATGCTTCGGAGGTTCGCAGCAGTCCGTAAACAATCCAAGGTTGTCGCCCAACCTCGGCGGTTATCCACCCAGTTTGATTAGCCAAGTGAGGTAGAACAACTCCATAAACTAAAAGCCAGAGAAACCATTTAGCAGTCCAAAGTTTATTTGTGATCCAAAGTATAATTCCAATGATTGAGATTAGTATAAACAAAAAACCTAATAGTACCATTATGTGAAAACTTTGGAAGACTAAATTAACCGGTGGTCGGTCTGAAGGAGGGTATTCGGATAAACCCTTTACGGGTTTTGAAGCATCAAAATGAATTAACCAACTAAGAAGCCCAGGAATTGCAATGTTGAATTTCACTTTTTGTTCTTTTTCGTCAACCCAACCAAAAATGTTAAGAGGTGCATGGGCTTTAGTTTCAAACAAGCCTTCCATTGCGGCAAGTTTTGTTGGTTGATTTCGTGAAACCCCTACTGCACTAGAATGTCCAGTAATCAATTGGAGAAGAGAAGCAACGATGGCAATAACTAAACCAACTTTTATAGCAGACTTGGCATGTTCAAGGTGGCGATTTTTTAAAATATAATAAGCCGAAATGCTTAAAATCAAAAAAGCACCTGTTATCCAAGAGGCTAATATGGTATGCGTAAGTCTATCTACGGTTGATGGATTGAAAACCACCTGCCAAAAGTCAACAATTTCGGCACGAGCAACAATTGCATCTCCGACTTGACGGGTGACAATGTGATGCCCTGCAGGCGTTTGCTGCCAAGAGTTTGCCACCAAAATCCAAACAGCACTCAAATGAGCACCGAAGGCAACTAAAATAGTGGAAATAAAGTGGGTACGCGGTTTAACTTTGTTCCAGCCGAAGAGAAGAATCGCAAGGAAACCAGATTCCAAGAAGAATGCAAATATTCCTTCCGCAGCTAAAGCACTTCCAAAAACATCACCAACGAATCGTGAATACGTTGCCCAATTAGTCCCGAATTGAAATTCCATTACAATACCAGACGCTACGCCCATTGCGAAAATTATTCCAAAGACTTTTACCCAAAAACGAGTCAGCTCTTCCCATTTCTTGTCTTTGGTCTTTAAATACATTCCTTCCATTATAATTAATCCAATCCCCAAACCAATGCTCATGGGAGGATAAATAAAATGGAAAGCAGCGGTTATTGCAAACTGAATGCGCGAAAGAAGTTCAACCTCGCCCATACCAGCTCCTAAAATTATTATATTACTCAACCGCAATTTAAAAAAATTTTTTGAAAACAAAATTTATTTTAGCAAATTTGAATTTAACACACTTATTATTAAAATGAATGATTTTTTGAAAGATTTTTTTTCCAACATCGAGAGAAAAGAAAAGAAAATTGTGCGCGAACCAATTAAATTTGAAAATTTTCTGAAGTTAATCCAAATCCGCCCAGAGTTTTATTTACGCGACGTTTTTCAATTCTTCTACGATATGGTATTTTATTATGTTAAGCCAAAAGGAAAAAACAAGAATACACTTAAGAATGATAGTTTACAAGAGTACGATTTTGATGCCTTATTTGTAGAAGATTGTGAAAATCCTTTTTTTGCAGACCCTGTGTTCAGCGACAGATTCATTGAATTAGTCAAAACATTTAAGAAAAGAACTCTTCAAAATCACTTAATTCTTTTCGAAGGACCTCCGGGTAGTGGAAAATCTACATTTCTTAATAATTTAGTAAGTAAGGTAGAGGATTATGCAAGAAGCGAGGAAGGAGCATTATTCAAA
>JBKBVP010000018.1:0-11070 GCA_046289495.1 Candidatus Kapaibacteriota bacterium
AGCCGAATCGTTGCTGGTATGCCACAAATTGAGATTGGTTCATTGTTTGGAACCGAGCTGGCTTTGAGATTTATTCCACCAATTAATTTGGGTGCAAACATTGGAAAATTTTCTTTTTGGGGTTTAGCCTTACGGCACTCAATTTCACAGTATATTCCAAACTCTTTTGTCGACCTTGCAGTTCAGGTCGCCTATCAAGGCACAAATCTAAAGAACAAAGTTGGTGTAACAAATGCTGAATTGAATGCAAACGCAAATTTCTTCACCTCCAATATTCATTTAAGCAAAAAATTAGGAAAGAATTTTGAGCTTTACTCTGGATTAAGCTACGAATCAATCCGCATCAATACCGATTTCACCTTTTATTTACCAATAGTTGTTCAATATCAGCTTGGTCTAATTTGGCTCGATGATAATGGTACCCCTGATAAATTCGATGATGACTTTTTTAGGAAAAATCCAGAACTTGGTTACAATGGAGACCCCTTTGGAGCTATGAATAAAAATGTTATTGTCTCCGACGAGAATGTGAAATTTACTTTTGGCGGGATATTAAACTTGGGAAATTTTTCTATTTATGCAGACTACAACATCGGAAAAATAAATATTCTAACATTTGGTTTGCTTTATAAGTTTGATTTTTAAGTGGGAATGGAAATGCCTATTATTATTGATGGAAAGCTTGTAGCACTCGAGGTACTGAAGGACTTAAAGCAAAAAACAAAAGAATTAAAAGAGAAAAAAAACGTTGTTCCAGGGTTGGCGCTAATGTTGATTGGAAATAATCCTGCATCTAAAGTTTATGTTAATTCAAAGAGAAAAGCCTGCGAGGATTTAGGTTATTTTTCGGTAGTGGAACATTTGCCCGAAGAGACACCCGAAAATGAAATCCTCGAATTAATTGAAAAATGGAACACAGACGAAAGAATTAATGGAATACTCGTCCAGCTCCCATTACCGAATCATATTAATGAGTTGAAAGTTACTTTAAAGATTAAACCATCAAAGGATGTAGACGGATTCCATCCCGAAAATTTCGGTCGTTTGGTTATTGGCTTGCCCGGTTTCAGACCTTGTACTCCAGCCGGGATATTGGAACTGTTGAAATTTTACAAAGTTGAAACTTATGGAAAGCACGTAGTTGTTGTTGGCAGAAGCAATATCGTTGGAAAACCAATCGCAAATATGCTCCTGCAAAAGTCTACAGAAGGAAATGCTATTGTCACTATATGCCACACTGCCGGTGGTGATATTCGCAAATACACTTTGCTTGCTGATATATTGATTGTTGCCGTTGGTCGTCCACGGTTTATCACGCCCGAATATGTTAAAGAAGGTGCTGTTGTCATAGACGTGGGTATTAGTCGAATCGAGGACCCGGTATCTGCAAAGGGTTACAAACTTGTTGGAGATGTTGATTTTGATCGTGTTGCACCGAAGACGCACGCTATTACTCCCGTTCCTGGGGGAGTTGGTCCAATGACCATTGCAATGTTGATGAGAAATACTTACCTTTCTGCCTCCGGTGAGCTGGATTATGAAGCATAACAGGTTGTATCAAATACTCTACCTCGATGAGGACATAATAGTTGTAAACAAAGCCTCTGGCGTTTTATCCATTCCAGATAGATTCGACAGAAATCTTCCGAATTTACGAGCACTATTTGAAGAAAAATTTGGGCGTATATGGGTTGTTCATCGCCTGGACAAGGAAACCAGCGGAATTATGGTCTTTGCACGTAATGCTGAAAGCCACAAAAATTTAAATACGCAATTCGAGCAGTTAGAAGTTGTTAAAATTTACCATGCCATGGTCTCTGGTTGGATTGCCGAGGAAGAATTCGACATCGATATTCCATTGCTTACAGACCCAAGCAACAAGGGAAGAACTATACCCTCTGCTCGTGGAAAAGAAGCACTAACAAAAGTTCGTGTCCTCGAAAGATTTTCTATTGCTACTCTCATTGAATGCAATCTCGTAACTGGGCGACAGCATCAGATTAGAGTCCATTGCTCTACCATAGGAAACCCATTACTTGTCGACGAAATCTATGGTAATAACAATGCATTCTTCCTCTCCCACATAAAAAGAAGGTACAATTTGAAAAAAGGAGAGGAAGAAAAGCCAATTATCAATAGGTTGACATTACATTCATATTCTTTGCGATTCCTCCATCCAAAAACAATCGAACAAGTAGAATTCATTGGTCCTTATCCGCGAGATTTCTCCGCATTGTTAAATGTTTTAAGGAAGTATTCAAAGTAAAATATTAAAATGATTCAACTAACAACAATTTGGGGCAAGTTATGAGGAGCTTACTATTTTTCTTGATATTATTACAAGCCCTTGCTTCTTGTTCATTATTTCGAAAAGGGGAAAAAGCACTTCCAGATTTACCACCGCCGCCTTATTACCGACCTCTTCATATTCAAACTTTTCAGAACATTAATCAGGTAAAGCCGCGCACTCTTAATTTGGAAATATCTCGTTACACAATGCTGACCGACGAAGTAGCACGTGTGTATTTTCATCTTATTGGGGATGACACCATTTACTATTCTTTTGCTTCCACTGGTGAATTCAAGAAAAAGTGGTGTGGTGCATATTTTATTGCAGATAACGAAATCATCCCCGTTGTCAAATTCGAAATCAAGGAATCTCAGGCTTCGTACCGTCTTCCCTATGCGATTGTTTTAGTTCTCGACCATAGTGGTTCAATGGGTGACGAGCGTGCATACGAGATTCAAGAGGCAGCTTATAATTTTATTCTAAACAAGCATCCCGATGATTTTGTTGGAGTTGTCAAATATGACCACCGAATTGTTGTTGAAATTCCATTGACGCAATCCTCTGAGTACGCAGCCAATCACTTGATTGTTGACGGCTTAGGATTCCTTGGGGGCTGGACTGCGATTTCCGATGCAATTATTCAAGGCATAAATGAATTAAACAAAGTCGATGCTAAATTTCAAAAAGTTTTAATTGTTCTTACAGATGGATGGGATAACTCTTCGGACTACACACCACAAGAGGCTGTCGAATATGCTAAATTAAATGGTGTGTCTATTTGTGGAATAGACTTTGGCTACGATATAAACCCTGGTTTTATGGAATATTTTGCTCGCAAAACTGGTGGAATCTATAAACATATTTATTCCAAATATGAATTCAATTTGATTTTTAATGACATTCTAAATAGATATCAGCGATTCTATTACGCAGATGTAGAGTTGCCAATTTATGGTCCACAATATTTTGTAGTTAAATTTTGCAACGACACTCAAGTACTCGAAGACACTATTCTAATTGAACAAAATGTGGATACAGGAAAAGTTTATACACTAAAAGTTTATTTTGATTTCGACAAGCATACATTAAAGCCAGAGTCTTTTATTGCAATTAAAAGTGTAGCAAAATTGATGAAGAAGAACCCAACGATGGAGATAGAGCTTACAGGTCATACAGATTCCATAAATAGGACTGGAAATCCAAATTACAACTTGGAACTGTCGCAAAGACGTGCAAATGAGGTCAAGAGAGCCTTAATCAAAGAAGGAGTAGAGGAATATCGCATAAAAGCAAATGGATATGGCGATACAAAACCTATTGCAGACAATTCAACAGAAGAAGGTAGAGCAAGGAATCGTAGAGTTGAATTTCGTGTCCTGCGTTGGAAGAGATAAGCAAAGAGATAACTTTTCATTAAATGAATTGGAATTTAAACTTTTTAATTGCATTTGGAAAAGTCTCGAATTTCGACTTGCGCTTTTAAAATGATATACAAGCATTTAAAATTACATATATTAAAGTTTAATAAACTTGGTATTTTTGAATTTCCAAGTTTAAAATTCCATAATTGTTATGCACAACGAGGATAGCGCTAAGAAAATTTACCTCATCGATGGAATGTCGGTTGTCTTTCGCGCCTACCATGCTCTAAGTCGTTCTGGATTAAAATCTCCCAACACGAACGAACCTACTTATGCAGTGTTTGCCTTTATTAACATATTGGCAAGTTTAATTGAAAAGGAAAAACCAGAGTACATCGCTGTTCTATTCGACAGTCGGGAACCTACCTTTCGGCACCAGATTTACAAGGAGTATAAAGCAAATCGCCTTGCTTTTCCAGAGGACCTTGTGCCCCAATTGCAACGAATTAAAGATTTTTTGGATGCTTTTGGTATCAAGCGAATTGAAATTCCAGGTCTCGAAGCTGATGATATTATCGGCACACTTGCAAAGCGACTTTCCAAATCTGGCTGTAAGGTAATTTGTATTACGAACGACAAGGATTATTATCAGCTTGTAGACGAGAATATATCTCTCTATAAAACAGGGAAAAACGTTGCCAATAGTTTTGAAGTTGTTACCCCTGAAGTTGTAGAAAAAAGATTCGGTGTTCCACCAGACAATGTCATCGATGTATTAGCTATAACTGGGGATTCTGTGGATAATGTTCCCGGAGTCAAAGGTATAGGGGAGAAAACTGCTATACCTTTGATACAGCAGTTCAAAAGCTTAGAAAATTTGTATGAGCAAGTGGACAATGTAAAAAAAGAAAACATAAGAAATAAATTACTTGAATATAAAGACCTTGCTTTTTTGTCCAAACAACTTGTTACTATTAAAACAGATGCAGATATAAATATTGAACTTGAAGATTTGAAATTCAAGCCTGCGGACCTCCAGAAATTAGACAATTTAATGCGAATTCTCGACTTCAAAACTTTGCGAGATCGTATTTTTAAGTTGCTAAATGTTGCTAAAATTCAATCTGTAGCACTCGACACCTCTGCCTCGCAAGTTGCAAGTTTCAAAGAAAACAACGTTGAATATCATCTAATTAACGAACCTCGCAAGCTATTGGATTTGGTGGAGCAACTGCAAAGAAGTGGTGCATTTGCCCTCGATACAGAAACAAGTTCGCTTGATAAGATGAATTGCGAGCTTGTGGGTCTGAGCTTTGCTACCAGCGAAGGATTGGCTTTTTATGTTCCTGTTCACGGCAAAGAAGCTGAATTTATTGCTCCGAATTCCATTAGTTTAGCGGAGAATAATACTACTTTAACCTTGTTTACTGAGGAAGAGAACGCAAGCAATTCAAATGAGGATATAGAATTTGATTACGACCCAAAAGTTGGCTTCCCAGCGAGTCTGGTTTTAGGTAGACTAAAGAGTGTGTTGGAAGATCCAAATATTGTAAAATACGGGCAGAATATCAAGTTTGATGTATTCATATTAAAGCGCTACGGTATAGATTTGCAAGGTATTGCCTTCGATACTATGGTTGCAAGCTATGTTCTCAATCCAGACGAGCAACATAATTTGGATGCCCTTTCGAAAAGATGGTTAAACTATACACCAATTTCAATTACGTCTTTGATTGGCGAGAAAAAAAGTCAGCAAATTTCAATGCGAGAGCTCCCTCCCGAAAAAATTACCAACTATGCTTGCGAAGATGTAGACTTGGCATACCGATTGACTTTGGTATTGGAAAAAGAATTGGAAAAACAAAATTTGCTACATTTAGCTACAAATTTGGAGTTCCCTTTGATTGAAGTGCTTCGAGATATGGAGTACAATGGTGTGTATGTAAGCCAGGAGATTTTATCTTCTATCTCTACGACATTGAATCAACAAGTGAACGAGGTAAGAGAGAAAATCTATCGCGAGGCTGGAGTGCGTTTTAATATCGACTCTCCAAAACAACTTGGTCAAGTCCTTTTTGAAAAACTGCAATTACCAGTAATAGCAAAAACCAATACTGGCTACAGCACCGATATGAGCGTTCTTTCGCAACTTGCCGAGAGTTACCCAATTGCTCGCGATATTCTCGAATATAGACAAATGACAAAACTACTTTCCACTTACATAGATGCATTGCCTGAACTTATTTACCCGAAAACAGGAAGAATTCACACAACTTTCAACCAGACAATTACAAGTACTGGACGATTATCCTCGACAGAGCCAAATCTACAAAATATCCCAATTCGCAGTGAGTTTGGCAAGGAAATCCGCAAAGCTTTTGTACCACAGAGAAGCGATTGGTTGATGCTCTCGGCCGATTACTCCCAAATCGAGCTTCGAATAGTAGCTTATATCTCCGAAGACGAGAATCTCATCGAAGCGTTTAGAAAAGGATTGGATATACACTCTGCCACCGCTTCGCTTTTATTTAATAAGCCTTTGGACCAAATCGATGCCTCTATGCGCAGAATTGCAAAGACTGTTAATTTTGGAATTCTCTATGGGCTCGGTCCCTATGGCCTTTCCCAAAGACTCGGCATTCCACAAAGCGAGGCTAAATCAATAATCGAAAATTATTTGAACAAATATCCTGGTATAAAAAAATTTGTCGAGGAAACTATTGCTTCCACCCAAAGGAAAGGCTATGCCGAGACACTCTGTGGACGCCGAAGGTATTTCCCAAACATTAATAGCCAAAACAAAAATCTCCGTTCTGCCGACGAGCGTGCTGCAATAAATCTGCCAATTCAAGGCACGGCTGCGGATATGATGAAAATTGCAATGATTAACATCCATCGTAAGTTTCGGCATTATAGGTTCAGTTCTATGATGATATTACAAATTCACGACGAGCTACTGTTCGAAGTTCCCACTTATGAAGTAGATAACGTCAAAGAAGTTGTACTGCAAGAGATGCAAAATGCACTCAGTTTAGGTCAAGTTCCCGTTGTTGTAGACATTGGCTTGGGCGAGAGCTGGTTCGATGCCCATTGATTTTCGAAGCATTTGTTAAATATTTTTAAAATTTTTGTTATTTTACCATTGTTTTTTGTTCAATTTAGAGAGTTGCAAAAATGGAAGTAAGAAAAGTTTTTGTTCTTGGTGCTGGGACAATGGGCAATGGTATAGCACACGTATTTGCCCAAAATGGTTTGGATGTTGTTCTTTGTGATGCGTTCGAGCAAGCATTGAAAAATGGTTTGGCTACAATCGAAAAAAATCTTGGTCGCCAGGTGAAAAAGGGAACCATAACAGAAGAACAAATGAAAGAGACGCTCTCGAGAATCACCCCTACAACAAATTTTAGTGATGGTTCAAATGCAGATTTTGTTGTCGAAGCTGTAAGTGAAAACAAAGAATTGAAGTTTAAAATTTTCTCGGACCTCGATGCGATGATGCCTCCGAATGTTATCCTCGCAACGAACACTTCGACGATTTCTATAACCGAAATAGCTTCGAAAACGAAGCGCCCCGACAAAGTCATTGGTATGCATTTTATGAATCCAGTACCAATGATGCGCTTAGTCGAAGTGATACGTGGATTATCAACAAGCACGGAAACCTATGAAGCAGTGCGTGCTCTAACAGAAAAATTAGGTAAGGTGCCCATACTTGCAAACGATTATCCTGGTTTCATTGCAAATCGCATTTTGATGCCTTTTATCAACGAAGCGATTTGGGCTGTTATGGAACATATTGGCACTGTCGATGCTATCGACGAGGTAGCAAAATTAGGTTTCTCTCATCCTATGGGTCCTTTGGCTCTTGCAGATTTGATTGGACTGGATACTACGCTTGCAATTATGAATGTTTTGCACGAAGACCTTGGCGACCCACGCTTTCGACCCGCTCCACTATTGAAGAAACTCGTTTCCGCAGGGCATTATGGACGAAAAACTGGTCGTGGATTTTATGATTACTCTGGAGAAAAACCTGTTCCACTCACATTTTAAAGGTGGCTTATGAGTCAGTTCCAAAGATTGGATTCTAATGACCCTGATATTTTGGCAGCCTATCAGGCGGAAACAGAAGGGCAATATGCCCTGGCAATTGAGTATTATAAAAAAGTTATCGAGCGCGATCCATCTCGTGGAATTGTATACAAACACTGCGGTAATGTGTTCTATCGTATAGGCAACCTCGACGAAGCAGTTAAGTATTTAGAAAAGGCTGTCGAACTATTGCCAAACTACCCAACTGCTCGGTACGACCTTGCTCTTGCTTACTATCGACAAGTTCGTATCCGACAAGCAATAGAAATGATGAAAACTGTCCTGGAATTAGATCCTAATTTTCTTATGGCTCGCTATTGGCTCGGTATCCTCAACTACCATTACGGGCATCTTCGCGAAGCCCGTGAACACTACAAGATGGTCATCCAGATAAATCCCAATTTCTACATCGCTTATCATCATCTTGGTGTTACAAATCTCCGATTGGGTTATTACGAAGAGGCCGTGGAAAATTTTGTTAAAATAATTGAAAAAAATCCAGATTCCTCCGCAGCTTTCACTTTGCTCGGCGATTCCTATCTTTACCTAGGCAAAAAATACGAGGCAAAATTGGCTTATCGAAAAGCTTTGGAAATCGACCCGCTCGACCGCAAAGCTCAAAGGCAATTGGAACTCTTGGATGAATTTAAAGATGTGACTTTTTGATAATTAAGCTCGACGTTTTGTTTCACACAACACAAGTGACAATCGTTTAAAGTTTGGTGAATTACTCTACTTTTCAAAATTTCAGGCTCTTGTAATTACAAGACCCTAAAAATGCATTTCGAAATTAAGAGGTTCATTTCCTCTTTCTTTTGGTATTTGCTTTTCTTTGTGTTGGAATTGTACCCGGTAGTCGCTTTCCGCGAGCTTCTGCTATTTCTTGTGCTTCGCGAAGCTTGCGCTGGAACCAACTCTCTTTTTTCGGTAGTCTTTTCAAATCCTCGAGAGTTAATTTCCTCGGCGAGAACTTATTTAAATAAACCTGGTGGGCTATGCTGAATAGATTAAACATAAAGTAATACAAATTCAAACCAGATGGGAAATTCGAAAATAGCAGAATGAAAAACACAGGGAAAAAATATATCATCGCTTTCTGACGTGGGTCGGTAATTGTTAATTTTTGTTGCAAAAATAAGGTTGCACCCATAAGGATTGCAAGCCCAGAGATATGCTTTATGCCAAGAATTGCAAATGGGAAAGAGAAAATATAATCTGGCAAAGATAGGTCGCTAATCCACAGAATAAAAGGCGCTTGTCGTAAGTCAATCGCTGTACGCAGAACAGCCCATAAGGCATATAATATTGGTAATTGCAAAAGTAGCGGTAAACAACCACCCATAGGATTAATACCGTACTCGGAATAGAGCTTCATCGTCTCTTGTTGTTGCTTTTGCAAGTCGTCCTTGTATTTTTCTCTAATTTTTTGAAGTTCTGGTGCAAGTAATTGCATCCTTTGTGCAGAGCGCATTTGCGAAATCGAAAGAGGATGGAGCAATATCTTCATTAGCAATGCAAAAATGATTATACTAACTCCATAGTTGCCTATGATACTGTAAATCAATTTGAACACTGGGAGCATGAAGAACTCGCCGATTGGTCGTACTAAAAACCGCCAACCAAAGTTTACAACAGCAGAAATTCCGTATTGATTAACTATAGAATAATCGATGGGTCCGATGTATATGTCGAAGTTTCTCTTTTGGGTGCCCCCACGATAGGGTATGTTTAAAGCAAGATTGTATTTTTCGATTACACCATCGTTTTCAACCTGTTGCCGAAATCCTGTGGCATAGACAGTGGCATCGAGTGATGCTTTGGGAGTAGGAATAATTGCAGCTGTAAAGTATTTAATTTTTGTTGCCAAAAAATCAATTTTACCAGAGGGGCTCATTTGAACCATCTCCCCACTGGATGCATCGATTTCTTCGAGTTCGCCGTTTAACGAAACAATTGCTTTGGCTTCTGATGATTCATCAACAGAGTTAAGCTCTTGGTATCTCAAGCCTTCAAGCCATTGAAAATTGAAGCCTCGGGGGGTAACTATATCATCAAGATTATTGAAAATAATTTCTTGGTGAAAATGATATTTGTTTCCATAAAAGGTAAGTTTCTTTACAAGCTGGCCTCCGTTGCCAAAATTCAAACTTGCAATAATTTCCACAGAATCATTACCTTGGAGCTTAATTTCTTTTTCACCAATATTGAATGTATAATTCAAATCTCTATCGTCGATCTGAAGATTTTCTCGCGAATTGATTAGTAGATTTGGGGTACCATCCTTCGCCCAAATCAATTGGGTAGGATAGCCATCCCAAGAATTGAACTTCTTAAGGTACCATTTTTTTATCGTAGCACCCTTTGTGGATATAAGGGCTTTGATTACTTCATTTTCGACGACAATGATTCTTTCCTCACCACCGACAAAGCTTGCGAAATTTGATCCATATTTGCTAAGGATTTTTAATGAATCTGGTATTTCAGCATCAGAGGTGTGTTCTTTGTTTTTTGATGTAACCTCTTGTTCTGTTGAATCGGGAACTATTTCCTTGGTTGGTGGCGGTACTTGTTTTATAGACATGTAGAAAGTCCATAATGTGAGGATGATAGTTATTAGTAGAATTGCAATTATAGACCTTTTATCCATAGAGTTTTCCTTTGATTATGGTACAGGGTCGTAACCTCCGGGATGCATTGGATTGCATTTAGAAATTCTTTTTATAGACATGCAAAGACCTTTGATAGCTCCGTATTTCTGAATTGCTTCGAGAGAATAGTTTGAGCAAGTTGGATAAAATCGACAACTTGGGGGTAGGAGGGGTGAAATAATTGTTTGGTAAAATCTTACAAGGAAAATTAGAAAATATTTCAATTCGACCTCTCAGAATTTTTGCTAAAGTAATTGTATGCTTTTTCGACAATCCTGTGTACAAGAGGAAAAACATCATACAAGCGGATTTCGCAAGGACGCCTGGGTGCAGATGTCCAGTTTAGATATAAATATTTAATTACATTGATCTTCTCCACCATCTCTGTCCTTGCAAGCAATCTCAATGATTCACGAAGTAATCTTTTAATTCGATTTCGAACAACAGATTTCTTTGTCGCTTTTTTCGATACATATACAGCGTAGAGAATTTTATTTTTCTCGGTACAAAGCTCTGTTTCATTTTTGAATAAAATGATTGCTCGAAGTTTATCGTGTGAAATTCGTGTACCATTGGAAAACAGATGCTCAAACTCTTTCTTTCTTTTAATACTCTCAAGTCGAAATTTCACAATGATTGGTTAGTATTTTTTCTTTTCGTCGGAAACTGTCAGTTTATG
>JBKBVP010000202.1:0-3656 GCA_046289495.1 Candidatus Kapaibacteriota bacterium
CGCCAATAAAGGCAAGAAAATCATTCTTGGGATTAAGGCATTTTTACAGACACCTTACGATGGACATACCATTGAACCACTTTTAGAACAAATGGAAAACAATGGTCAGAAGCTCCCAAAAGAACTCGTTTACGATCGTGGCGGAAAAGGGAAATCGGAAATAAAAGGGGTGAAAATCTCTATTCCAAGCACTCCAAGAAAAAAAGACACTGCTTATCAAAAGCAGACAAAGCGCAAAAAATTTAGAACCAGAGCGGCAATAGAACCTATCATCGGACATTTAAAAACCGATTTTAGGCTGGCAAAAAATTACTTCATGGGAGAAACGGGACCACAAATCAATGCATTATTATCAGCAACCGCTTGGAATATGAAGAAAATGATGGAGATTCTCAAAGAGAAAATCTATTTCTATTTTTTAAACCTTATCCGCCTGCTCTTTAATCGGAATATTCTTAACGAAAAACTGAAAATGGCGGCTTGTTAAGGAGTGACTAAATAAAAATAAAATAATGAATAAAATTTTAGTATTACCATTAATGCTTTTAAGTCTTTCAACCTTTGCCCAACTATCAACACAGGACACTTTAACAAGTCGAAATCTTGAAGAAGTAACAATTATTGGAGATAAAGGTAAATCATTACCAGGGGCAGGGCAATATATTGGGGTTCGTAAATTAGAAAAACTCAATCAGCCTAATGTAAATAATGTACTAAGGATTATACCCGGGGTGAATGTAAGAGATGAAGAAGGCTTTGGTTTAAGACCTAACATTGGTTTAAGAGGAACACCCGTAAACAGAAGTGCGAAAATTACTTTGATGGAGGATGGTATTCTTATTGCACCAGCACCGTATGCTGACCCATCGGCATACTATTTTCCAACTTTTGCTCGTATGCAGGGCATCGAGGTTTTAAAAGGAAGCAGTCAAATAAAATATGGTCCATATACAATCGGAGGTGCAGTAAATCTACTTTCAACAACTATTCCAAGCACATTTAAAGGTTTTGCTCAATTATCGTATGGTAGTTTTGGTACTAATCAACAAAGAGTTTGGGTGGGAGATAGTCGTAAAAATTTCGATTATGTTTTTGAAGTAAATCGTATTGCAAGCAACGGGTTTAAGGAATTAGATAATGGCGGTAATACAGGTTTTGATAGACGAGATGTAATGGGAAAATTACGTTGGCACACAGATGAAAATGTAAGAATACCACAATCTGTAACATTAAAAGTATTAAATACTACCGAAGAAGGAAATGAAACGTATTTAGGACTTACCTATGAAGACTTTAAAGCAAACCCAATAAAAAGATATGCAGGGACACAAAATGATATTTTAAACTTAAAACATAATCATCTTTCATTAAATCACACTATCATTCCATCTAAAAATTTAGCCATTAACACAACAGCATATTATTCATATACTCTTAGAGATTGGGATAGAGCCAATACCTTTGGTGGGAAAAGCATCAACAATATTTTAGCAGACCCAATCACAAATCAAGAAGGATATAAAATAATGTCAGGTAAAGCAAATGGTGCTATCGAAGGGCAAGCGTCTAATAGAACTTATCTTTCAAAAGGATTACAAACCAATGCTCAATATTCATTCACTACCAATGAAATAAGCCATAAATTTCAGGTAGGTATTCGTTATCACACAGACCAAGCTGACAGGTATGCAACAAGTTCAACCTCCACAATGACAAATGGAGTTTTGATACAGACTGGAATTGGTTTCAAAGGAAATAAAGAAAACCAAATCAGAAATGCCAAAAGTTTTGCTACATTCTTAAGTTATGATTTAAGTTACAAAGGATTAAAAGTAAGTCCTGGTGTTCGTTATGAAAAAATAAATATTGATTTTCAAAATTATGGAACAGCCGATAATGCTAGACTAGGAACAGCTTTGAAATCTGCCAAAAATGATTTATTTATTGTATTGCCAGGTATTGGAATAAATTATGAATTAAATCCAAATATGAGTGCCTTTGGTGGGGTACACAAGGGCTTTTCACCCCCAGGGATGCCATCTATAACTTCTACCACAGGACAAGCAAAAGTAGAAACTTCAATAAATTATGAATTGGGTTATCGTTTTAATAAAAGCGGATTAAATGCTCAGGTTGTAGGATTTTTAAACAACTATGACAATATTTTAGGTTCAGACAATGTTTCTGGTGGCGGAGCTGGTACAGGCGATTTGTTTAATGCAGGAAATGCAAAAATTCAAGGATTAGAAATTGGAATAGAATATGATTTACTGCACAAAAAGAATGCAAATTCAGACTTAAAATTACCTGTTAGCATTGCCTACACTTATACTGATGCGAAATTTCAAGAAACCTTTGTAAATGGTGGTGGCGACTGGGGAAGTGGAACAATTAACAAAAATGATTTAATACCTTTTA
Source organism: Candidatus Kapaibacteriota bacterium (assembly GCA_046289495.1). Lineage (GTDB taxonomy): Bacteria > Bacteroidota > Ignavibacteria > Kapaibacteriales > UBA2268 > Naka2016. Next base: position 2,419 of record JBKBVP010000202.1, read on the forward strand.
TCACTCCTCATTTATTAACGACAAGTATAGGTATTGAAAATAAAAAATTTAATGCCACTATTATAGGCCGATATATAGGAGAAACAAGAACGAAGCCAGGTCAAGGTGATGCAATAGTACCAAATGATAATATAAAGTATAATGATGTGAACACAATTACAGGATTTTTAATTATAGATGTATCTGCAAATTATAAATTCAGTCAAAACTTTTCAGCTTTCGCAACTATCAATAATATAACTAACAACAAATCCATCGTAGCTAACCTTCCGCAAGGATATAGACCTAATATGCCTTTGAGTTTTAACATAGGATTAAAAGCCGAGTTTTAAGACAAAAAAGACTGCCTACAACATATGTAGCTGTTGCACAACTCTCTTTTTTAGAAAATAGTTTTCAAAAACATAAAATTTTGACCTCTTTAGAAGCAATTTTAGAGAGGTTTGTTTTTTAATTAAGATTCAAAATGCTAAAAAATTAATAATTACCCCAATAGAATTTCTAAAATATAAATCTAAATTTTACTTAGATTTACCACTAAAAGTTATCCAATTAATATTAACGTTTTGATTTTAATAAAAATATGACAAAAATAGCTTTAGTTCTAATAGCGTTCGCTTTAGTTTCTTGTCAGAAAAAAAATGAAACTCCTGAAACCCTTTCTCCTGAATTGGCTTCTTATGAGCAAAAAAGTGCTTCTGATTCATCAAATGTGACAAATGCACAGAATTCTGCGCCTATCACTATGAAAAACTCTCCACCTGTTGTTCCACAAAGTAATACAGTTTCAGTCAATCAGCCAAAACCAACTGCACCGGGAATGAATCCACCTCATGGACAACCGAATCACAGATGTGACATCCCAGTTGGCGCTCCATTAAATTCTAAAAAAGCAGAACCTACAACGGTAAAAACTACTGATAATCAAACCACTACTGCTGCTCCTATTGCTGCACCACAAAACAACGCTGGTTCTACAACAGTAGCAACTGGAATGAATCCTGCACACGGTCAGCCCGGTCACAGATGTGATATTCCAGTAGGCGCACCTTTACCAACAAATTAATTTATAATATTTTACAAATTTTATAAAAATAATCACTACATTTGCAACTCAAAAATTTTAATATAAGATGAGTACTATATTTAGTCTTTTCATGGTGTTAATCATCATAGCTTGTGTTTTATTAGTTATTATTGTAATGGCACAAAACCCAAAAGGTGGAGGTTTATCTGCT
>JBKBVP010000203.1:0-3656 GCA_046289495.1 Candidatus Kapaibacteriota bacterium
GTACTCTCGATGGTAATACTCAAATAATCATTGAACCGCGTGCAAGGTATTCCTTAAGCCAAAGACTATCTGCATCTTTCTTTATGCGTTATGAGGGAACTTTCACCGAGGGTGCTTCCTCCCCAGGATTTAGCAATTTCCAAGTTGGCTTGGATATTAGGTTGTCTATCTCTGGAGGCAGATAAATGCTTATCAAAACTGAATCGGATCAAATTCAGAACTACTTAACGGATTCCTCCAATTTAAAAGGATTTTGTGAAAAAGTTTATATTCCAGAAGATTCTCAAGAATTAGTTGAATTAATAAAAGAGTGCTACAGGGATAACATTCCCTATACGATATCGGCTGGGGGAACTGGATTGGTTGGAGGTAGAGTACCCTTTGGCGGTGTCTTAATCTCGACTGAAAAACTCAACAAAATTATCGATTTCGACGAAGAGCATCAAACTATACTTGTCGAGTCTGGTGTTGTTCGAAAAGATTTAGACGAGTATCTCGAAAGTCGAGGTTTTTTTCTCCCCCCAAATCCCACAGAAACTAATAGCTTCGTTGGTGGTAATGTAGCGTGTGATTCCTCGGGGGCAAGAACATTCAAATATGGTACTATTCGAGATTATGTTTTAGGACTCGAGGTTGTGTTGCCTTCGGGAGTAATCGTAACTCTTGAAAGAGATAATATTAATTTAGTTACCAATAGCCATTTCTCGCTTTCATTTCCAGATGGGAGCAAGATTGAATTCGAGATTCCGGCTCTGCCCTGGATAAATACTTCAAAGAACACAGCTGGATATTATTTGCACAAGGGAATGCACCTTTTGGATTTGTTCATCGGAAGCGAGGGTACACTCGGGACAATTACAAAAATTAAATTCAAAGTACTTCGCATACCAGAAAATGTGCTTGGTTTTATTATCTTCTTCGAAGATTTAGACCGTTCATTGGATTTTATTGCCGAGACAAGAGTATTGTCGAAACAATCCAGCGAGTTGCAGTGCGAAAATATAAAAATTTCTCCAAGGCTAATTGAATTTTTTGATAAAAATTCCCTGTCTCTCATTTCCGACACATACCCAGATATTCCTTCAGTTGCAACTTGTGCGATTTGGATTGAACAAGAAAGTCTCCATTCTACCGAAGATGAATTATTGTCTCTCTGGCTCGAGCACATCAAAAAATTTACTAATCTCTCGGATAGAACTTGGGTTGCTATTAATGAAGCTCAACATCGAAAATTTGCCCAATTTCGTCATCTGATTCCAGTACGAGTTTTTGAAATAGTTTCGAAAACAAACTATCAAAAGATTGGTTCAGATGTTGCTGTTAATGACTGGGTTTTTAAAAATTACTTTCATCAAGTTTTATCTAAACTCGAGAAAAGCAACTTGCAATATTTCATTTGGGGGCATTTTGGAAACTCGCATATTCATCTAAATATAATTCCACGAAACCATTGCGAGGATTCATTGGCACGCAAAATTTTTGATTGGCACGTTCAAACTGCAATCCAGCTTGGTGGAACTTATTCAGCCGAACATGGCACAGGAAAATTAAAAAGAAAATATCTCGAATGGATGTACGGAAAAGACCTCGTGGAAAAAATGAAAAATATAAAGCTTGCGTTCGACCCAAAAAACTTAATTGGACGTGGAACTTTGTTTTTTTAAAGCTTGTTTAAATAACCTCTTATTTTTTAAATGTTCCTGGAAATTCTCTGCAAATCTATGTCTACCAGAGCCATCGCCAATAGAAACAAAATAAAGAAACTTGTGCCTTTCTGGGAAAATCGCTGCCTCGATTGATTCTACACTCGGAGAACATATTGGTCCAGGGGGAAGTCCTTCCTTGTAATATGTATTATATGGACTCTCGATGCTCAAATCGGAGTACTTCAATTTCCTTTTCTTTGATATTGCATATTGTACCGTTGGGTCGGATTCCAATTTCATCCCTTTATCTATTCTGTTATAAAAGACACCACTTATCCGCTTCCTTTCTGTTTTCAATGGACTTTCGAGTTCTATTATCGAAGCAAGAGTTAAAATAAAATGCCTACTTAAACCTTTTTCCTTGCAGATGTGGTCAAATTTTTCATACCAGATTTTGTTTTGTGTTTCAACAAGCTTTTCGACCACTGTTCTTGGGTCTGTTTCGTAGTAAAAATAATACGTCTCTGGCATCAAGTAACCTTCGAGCGAGTTTATAGGAATTTTTAACTTTTCGAGATAGTTTCCCTTCTCGATAGCTTTGTAGAATGCAAATGTATCTATCCCCAAATGCCTGTGCGTTATTAATGCAAAATCTCGAACTGTTATACCCTCGGGATAAGTTACCTTCACAATTACAAGGTTTTGTCCTGCGTAGATACTTCGTATGATTTCCAAGTTTGAACTCCGGGGAGTGAATTTATATGTGCCAGAAACTGGGAATTTTCCCGAAATTAAAGAGTAGAAGCGAATTAATGGCAAAAAGATTGCTTTTGGTTCCAAGCCCCCATATTTGTTGAATTGCTGGACGATGAATTTTGTCGATGCGTTCTTTTCAATTTTGATTATTACATCCTCGAGCTCAAGAGACTTTTGGTTTAAAAAGTAAACCACTATCAGAAGTGGCAAAACTATAATGGATGCAAGAAACAAGGCTATGTACAATCGGATTGCTTTTTTCCCTCTTCTTTTCTTTTTCATAAAATAAAAATATTGCTAATCAGTTATATAGTTTTTGAGAAAAACAAATTTAAAAATAAATTTTGAGGGATTTATGAGTATAAGAATTGTTTTACCCGGAAAAAAGCAAGTGCATGCTATTTTGCCAAGCGGTTTCACTGTGCAAACAGACCAACCAGTAAAAGAAGGTGGGGACGGAACAGCACCAGCCCCATTTGAACTCTTCCTTGCTTCGATTGGGACCTGCGCAGGAATTTATATCGTAGGATTTTGCGAAAGTAGAAATATACCATACGAGGAGATAGAAATCTTGCAAGATTTAGTTTACGACCCCATTGCCCGAAGAATTACTAAAATCAAGTTGGAAATTCGCGTCCCGAAAGATTTCCCAGAGAAATACTATGATGCCTTGGTGAAAGCTGCAAACATGTGTGCAGTAAAAAGAGCTTTAGAAAATCCACCAGAATTCGAAACTTTCACATCTGTGAAAGATTAAGACATTTTGCTTAATTTAATTAATGCCCTTGCGACCAATTCTATTTCTCGGTTTGCTACGACGATTGCGCTTCTACTTTTTTTCGTAATTCAATTCGGGTTGTTCCAATACCAACAATTTTATTCAATACACAGTTCTTTACTTTTTACCAACTGATGCCAGATTTGAGGGAAAAATTTTCTTAATGCTATCTAAGATGGACCTCGAAAGTAATTCTTTTGCCTACCATCCAAAGGTAAACAATGATTGTGTTGTTGTATTCTTCCTATCGAATGAGAATTATATTTTCAAATGTTCTATTTAGAGAATACATAGGTCTTTGAACAAAGCCGATTGTAGTTGTAGACAAAAGATTTTTCCTTGAGGAATATTTAAAAAACCGGACCTCGAACAAATTTGAAACTTTTATTTCCAATTGAAACATTTTCTTCGATTGTCTCTACTACAGTACTGCCGACATTCCGATGATTATAGGGAAAAAGAGCATTGAACCATAA
>JBKBVP010000204.1:0-3623 GCA_046289495.1 Candidatus Kapaibacteriota bacterium
CACCAGGTGCACAATAGTCGATAGGAGGATTGCCGTAATTTGAGAAATAAGCAAGGTTGTCATTCACATCGTGAGCGGATACTGTAATTACATTTTTTCCATTTGCTCTTGCTGGAGAAAAGGTATTTGCATTTGTGCGAGAATTTCCTGCAGCTATTACAACAAAAAACTTTTTTGCTCCCAAGGCAACAACAGCTTGGTCCAATGAAGGAGATATCTCTTCGCCAAGACTCATATTTACCACATCTCCAGGCTTTCCTCTTTTCGAAATATAATCTAAACCAGCAATAATGTCTGAATCCCAGCCCCAGCCACTACTGCTAAGCACTTTAACTGCAGCTACTTTATTACCTGCGGCTACACCAACAACACCAATGTCATTATTTTTCGCCGCTATTATTCCAGCAACGTGAGTTCCGTGCCCGTGAAAATCATTTGGGGTGAGCGAATCTATTCCAACACGAACAAATGTTTTCGACAACGAAACATCGACATTTAAATCGGGATGATAAAGTTCTATCCCTGTATCTACAACCCAACCAATCCTGGAATTTCTCTCGGAATTTAAATATCCACCAACTGCTGTTATCCCCCACGGTACAATCTCCGTTTCTACTAATGGGCGATTATCCTTGTCTTGGGTTATAATTTCAACCGGCTCTACTCCGACCAAATTATCTTTTTCAACAAGCATCACCTCTTCACACGATTGTAAGGTGGTTACTTGTTGTTCGGACAAATAACCAGCAAACCCTAAAACAACAGATGTGTAAATGTAGGTTATTTGTGCTTTGGAGATATTATTTTTCGCAAGGAAGGAAACGACAAAAGATTCTGCGTTATTCTGATTTAAAGTGCCTGTCTCTTTTGACTGTTCGTTTAGAATCACAATATAATGAGAATAGTTATTCTCATTATTGTTTGGTTTGACTGGCTCACATGGATTGTGATTGCACGCAAAAAGGAAGAAAATAAAAAAAGAAATCCAAAGGAATAAGAAACCTTTGTTCATAAAGCACCCAAGTAATTGTGAAACATAGAATTAAACTTCTTTTTATGTTATCATTTAATCAAATCATAAAATTTAAAATTTCTTAAACTTTTTAAAAAACTTATCTAGAAATTATTTAAAAAATCAAAAATAATCGAAGATGTCATAATTTTACATTTTTTAATTTTGAATTTTTACTTTCCATGAAAGAAAAAATAGTTGTTTTAGATTTCGGTTCTCAATACACACAGCTTATTGCACGAAAAATAAGAGAATGTGGAGTTTATGCCGAAATCCATTCATACCAGACACCGCTGAATTCAATTATGGATGACTCATTAAAAGGTATCGTGCTTTCTGGTGGACCAGCAAGTGTTTACGAGGCAAATTCGCCACAACCAACTCCTAAAATTTTCGAGTGTAATATCCCAATTCTTGGCATCTGCTACGGACTCCAACTAATCACGAAACATTTTGGAGGCTTGGTAGACAAAGCAGCAAAAAGAGAATACGGACGCGCAAGATTCAAAATATTGAAGAGGAACGAGCTTTTTACTGGCATACCGGAGGAGTCAATAGTTTGGATGAGCCACGGGGATAAAATTTCCTACACTCCGGAGGATTTTGAAATACTTGGCACCACAGAAAACGCAATATCCGCCATTAAGCATAAACATAAAAAGATTTATGGTATTCAATTCCATCCGGAGGTACATCATAGTGAGTTTGGAAGAGAGATATTAGAAAATTTTGTTCGAAAAGTTTGTGGTTGTCTGAGTCATTGGAATGCTCAATCATTTATTGATTCGCAAATCGAACTGATCAAGGAAACAGTTGGAGAAGAGGAAGTTATTCTTGCATTAAGTGGTGGTGTGGATTCCACGGTTGCTGCTGTATTACTACACAAAGCTATCGGAAAGCAACTGCACTGCATTCACATCGACACTGGTTTAATGCGAGAGAACGAAAGCGAAACTGTAGTAAACTTATTCAAGAAGAACTTCCAAATACCAATTACATTAATCAAAGCCGAAGATTTGTTTCTTGAGAGACTCAAAGATGTAACCGACCCCGAAAAGAAGCGAAAAATTATCGGTCAGACTTTCATTGAATTATTTGAGAGCGAAGCTGTAAAGTTTTCAAAAGCTAAATGGCTTGCTCAAGGAACTCTTTATCCCGATGTAATCGAATCATCAAGTGTAAAAGGACCATCTGCAACAATAAAATCACATCATAATGTAGGTGGTCTACCGGCTGAAATGAACTTAAAGATTATCGAGCCCTTTAGAGAGTTATTTAAGGATGAAGTGAGAAAAGTGGGACTGCAGTTAGGTGTCCCGCAATGGTTCATCGAGAGACATCCATTTCCTGGACCTGGCTTGGCAATAAGGATTATTGGAGAAGTAACAAAAAAGAGGTTGGATACATTGCGTAAGGCCGACGCAATATTTATCGAGGAGATAAAAAAAGCCAATCTATACAACGAAATTTGGCAAGCTTTTGCTGTCCTGCTACCTGTCAAAACTGTCGGAGTTATGGGTGATGAGCGAACTTATGAAAATGTGTGTGCTTTGCGAGCAGTGACCAGTTTAGATGGTATGACTGCTGACTGGTTCAAGTTTCCATACGATGTCCTTGAAAAAGTTTCTAATAGAATTATTAGCGAGGTCAGGGGGATCAACCGTGTCGTCTATGATATTACAAGCAAACCCCCTGGAACTATCGAGTGGGAGTAAAATTACTCCACCTCGAAGGCTTTTTTTCTTTTCAACCTCGCTTGCTGTCTAGGTTTGAAATTTTGTGTCTCTAACAACTTCTTAAGTATAACTTGCACATCATAAAATGTTTTGTAGTTGTAATGTGGTATTCGGTTTTTGTTGCAATAACGACTTAATATCCCCTTTGCAAAAACAATATCTGAATATTCCACGATACAAAAGTCGGAATAACCATCTCCGATATAGATCAAAACTTCATCATCGCAAATATTTGAAAGAGCTATGTTTCGCTTGCAAGAACCAACATTTTCGCACCAGCAAGAATCATTTGCATAAGTAAAAATTGGATAAAAATAATTGCCAAGCTTTACAATTGAATTTGCATAATATCTTACATTTTGTAAATCATACTTTTCAAGAACAGCCTGGATGTAGAAGTCGAAGCCATCGCTTATAATCTCGAATGGTATGGAATTCTCATTACAAAATAGAACGAATTGATAAAAATATGGGTCTAAATTTGTATTCTCCTTAGTGAAGGTTATTAAATCATCGATAGTAGTACCCTCTTGGAAAGTGCGTAGGGTCTTATACCAAAAATCGCGTAGTTTGAGCTCTCCGGAGGCGAGCTTTGAAAGAAATGGCTCCAACTGTCCAAATTTTTCAGTAATATCGATACAGACATCGCTAAGTGTAATTGTCCCATCGAAATCCGAGAATATATGGGGTTTCCAGGTTTTCAATTTCAATTCAGTTTTGAATTCAAAGGACCCCGAAGACCGCGATATGATACAAGCTCTGCTGTTACGTAGCCAATTAAAATTTTAGTTGCAACTTTAACTGGCATCTTTCTATCATCATCGGTTAACCAGATGTAAATTGATCCTTCGCTTTTGAATAAGCCACCTTCGACA
>JBKBVP010000205.1:0-3615 GCA_046289495.1 Candidatus Kapaibacteriota bacterium
GAAAACTCTAACACTCGCACGCCAAATATCTGGACCAGTTCCATCTCCCTCGATAAATGGAATAATCGGGTCATCGGGAACCACAAGCTTCCCATTTTGCATCGTGATTTTTGAACCAACCATTTTAAACTCTTTCTAAAATTAACATAACGAACTTGCAATTTAAAAATTTAGCTTTAAAATTATACACTAAAAGTTAAAATTCTATTTTTTCAAAAACTACTTTTGCATTCAAGATTTTATTTAATTCTGCATTTGAAAATTAAAATTGTCTGTCCCAAAATTAGCACTTACAAAAGGTTAGACAATATTTTAACAACAAAATACAATTCAATTCAAAGCCCCAAAGACAAAGAAAGCCAACTCTGCTCTGATGCTGCGAGTTCCACTGGTCGCTTCATTGAATTGTAGTGCAGATGAAAATCATAAATGAATTAAAGATTAAACTAAAACTTATCACATGGCATTCAAACTACGGAAGAAAGTCGATGCTAATTTTATTATTTTACCATTTTTTCCTCTTCTTTTGCAATACAAGTATTGAAGACTTACAAATCAAAGCAATAGGTTTCGCAAACTCTTTTAAGCAAATACGGCTTTTTACTTTAATAAATCAAGATGTCCCGCCACTTCTGGGTTACAGAAATTAACAACTGTGTTTATGAATATGTAAAAGCATAGAAAAACATCCGGGGTCACATTTTCACAACTTTAAAACATTTTAATTTTGCTTCTAAGATAATTTGATGTAAATTTAAAATTTATAATATTCAGAAAGCAAAATGATCAAGAAGGTTTTGGTAGCAAACCGAAGCGAAATTGCATGCAGAATCATCAAAGCGTGCCGCGAACTTGGGATTCGCAGTGTGGCAGTTTATTCAGATATCGACCGCAAAGCCTTACACACTTTGCTGGCAGATGAAGCAGTTTACATTGGAGAGTCGCCGCCATTGAAATCCTACCTCAATATGGAAGCAATAATTGAAGCAGCGAAGAAAACAAATTGTGATGCAATTCATCCTGGTTATGGTTTCCTTTCCGAGCGCACCGAATTTAATCAAATGGTACGTAACGCTGGATTAATATTCATAGGCCCGAACCCCGAATCGATGCATTTGTTGGGTTCAAAGGTCCAATCCCGTCAGATAATGATTAGTTCTGGTGTTCCAATCATACCTGGAATGAAGTCAGCAAGCAAGAACATTGAAGAGTTTCGTAAAGTAGCAAACGAGCTTGGTTTCCCTGTTTTAGTAAAAGCTTCGGACGGCGGTGGTGGAAAAGGTATGCGCATTGTCCGTAGCGTCGACAATTTAGAGGATGCAGTCAATTCAGCTATGCGCGAGTCGATTTCTGCATTCAAAAGTGATGCCATTTACTTGGAGAAATACATCGAATCGCCACGCCACGTCGAAATCCAAGTAGCCCGAGATAATTATGGAAATGCAGTGTACCTATTCGAAAGAGAATGTTCCATCCAAAGAAGACATCAAAAGATAATCGAGGAGACACCATCGGTTGCTCTAACTCCAGTACTTCGAAAGCGTATGGGCGAAACTGCGGTTCGAGCTGTTCAGGCTGTTGGCTACACAAACCTTGGCACAGTGGAGTTCTTGCTCGATAGAAATGGAAACTTTTACTTTCTGGAGGTTAATGCCAGGGTGCAGGTCGAGCACCCCATTACCGAGCTAACAACAGGAATTGACTTGGTAAAATTGCAAATATTGATAGCAAGCGGCGAGCAATTACCCTTTGAACAAGAGGATTTACAGCAAAATGGTCACGCTATCGAATGCCGCATCTATGCAGAAGACGCTGAAAACAACTTTTTACCATCAAGTGGTAGGATTCTATATTTGCGAGAACCAACTGGACCTGGAATTCGCTTCGACTCCGGGATATATCCTGGCTCGGAAGTTCCAATCTTTTACGACCCGATACTTGCAAAGCTAATTGTTTGGGGCAGGAATCGAGAAGAGGCGCGCCAACGAATGATAAACGCATTAAAAAATACCGTGATTTTAGGGACAAAAACCTCCATTGGTTTTATGATAAAAGTGCTTGAACATCCAGAATGGATTTCGGGTAATACATATACTAATTTCATCAAAAAACACTTTGGTGATGGTTATTCTGCTTCGGAAGAGCTCTTGAAATACGCACTTGCTGCTGCAAGCATTGCTTTTGGAAAGGTTAAGAAACCAACTACATTTGCAAAAGTAAAAAATGAAATTCCATCTCCATGGTTGACATTAGGAAACTGGGAAATTGCACTTGGAAAACATTAGGAGCACTTTATGGAACTAACTTACAAGGGTAAAAGATACATTACAAATCTTTCAAATAATGAATTGAAAATCTACAGCCAAAATCACTCGTTTGCTCTGGATGAATATACTGAGAACATTTTAAAAATCACTATAGATGGCAAACAGAAAGTTGTCTACATTGCCAACGATAGTAAAAATGTTTACGTATTTATTGATGGCGAGCAATTTACAATACAAAAGGTGGACGAAACAATCGAAGTCGTCAAAATAGACGATACCGCAAGTAAAGACATCGAAATTATCAAACCACCCATGCCTGGAAGCATTGTCAAGATTTTAGTCGAGGTGGGACAAGAAGTGGAAGAAGGTACTGCAATATTGGTTATCGAGGCGATGAAAATGGAAATGACACTTTATTCTTCGATAAAAGGTATAGTGACAGAAATAAATGTCGGACCTGGAGAGCAAGTCGATGCAGACAAAACATTGGTTTTAATAAAACGCAAGGAAAATAATTAAATTTGTACTTTTATCTTTTATGTATTAATAAAAAAAGTTTAAAAATGAAAATTCACGAATATCAAGCAAAAGAACTTTTGAGGAAATTCAATGTTCCAACACTCTTTGGTCGGGTAGTTTATACAACCGAAGAGGCTGGCAGAGTCGCTTTACAATGAATTTGAAACTCAAGGTAGGAGCGTCGTTGTTGTAAAAGCACAAGTTTTTGCTGGGGGTCGTGGCAAAGGTATTGTCTACGACATTGAAACAAATCAACCTGTGACCATATTCGACAAAGAGGTCCGAGGTGTCAATGTTGTTACTGGTGAGAATCTTGCCGATAAAGTTTATCAATACTCTGTAAAAATGCTCGGGAAGAAACTCGTAACCGTTCAGACTGGAAAGGCGGGAACAATTATACGAAAATTACTATTGGAAGAGGGTGTTTCAATACAAAAAGAATATTACGCTGGTATTGTTCTCGATAGAACTGTCGGACAAAATGTGATTATGGTCTCTACCGAAGGCGGGGTGGAAATAGAGAAGGTAGCCGAAGAAACACCTGAGAAAATTTTAAAAGAGTGGGTCAATCCTGCAATAGGTTTTCAAGCTTATCAAGCAAGGAGATTAGCATTTGGATTGGAACTCGAGGGAGAGGCTTTTAAAAATTTCGTTTTCTTTATTACTCAATTAGTTAAAGCATACGAAGAACTTGATTGCAGCCTACTGGAGATTAATCCATTGGTTTTGACAACAGAAGGAAAAATGATTGCTTTGGACGCAAAGATGAATTTTGATGATAACGCGCTGTACCGTCATCCCGAATATCAAGAGCTTAGAGATATCTCCG
>JBKBVP010000206.1:0-3594 GCA_046289495.1 Candidatus Kapaibacteriota bacterium
GTAAAAATGCCTGAAGATTTAGTTTATAGCGTTCATTGACATTTGTTGGTTTTTCGTAAAAAAATTATTTTTAAATTAGTTTCAAAATTGGAGGAGAATAAAATGAAAAGAATATATTTCCTTTTGGTTTTTGCAATTCTTTTTGGCTTTGTGGGGCGGGAGGAAGCCAGCGGGCAACGATGTGATAAATGTTTACCCAACACGGTTTGCATACCTTTAATGTTTGATATACCGGGTTGTGATAGTGTTAAAGTAACACTTTGTGTACGGTGCGGGGTAACAAATCCTACCATTTATTGGCGAGGTGTAACTTACGAAAATGTTTGTCCTGGATACGAAGAATCAATAGAGCAATATGTGGAGAATTGGATACGAGATAATACTTTGCAGATTTGTGGGAATCGACCCTGCCAGGAACCCCCACCATTTCAAGTATATTTTTACAAGCCTTTGTGTGGAGATGTATATTGGGATGGAAGTAGGTATCACATTTATGATGCGGGAGCAAATTGTCGGAATGATTGTTTAGACGAGCGGGCTTGGTGCTGGTGCAATTGTGTACCAGGAGAGTGCTGGGATGGGGAATGTGAAAGGAGAGGAGGAACTCCCTATTTCAATTACTACCACGTAAGATATTCCGAAACAAATCCCGGTGCTTGCGATTTTGTGCCGTATGGAAATAATTGCCCCGATTTAGGATATCAATTTATTCCGAATAACCCGTGGACATTACGTTGCGTCAGAATTCTTTGGGATTTAGAAAATTGCGATAGTGATTGTCAAGATTAAATAGAGGAACACAAAATGAACAACGATTATTTTAGAAATATTGTAGGCCATAAGAGGGGAAAATCTCCCCTCTTCAAATGTTTTTATTGTTTTAGCGCTCTGGTAATTATGGTAACCTATCCATCAGTTGTCTGGGGTTTGAGTGAACTTCGTTTAGAGCCAATGTGCATTAATTACAATGGTGTAGTTACAACGAGGAACAATGTTATAATTTACGGCAACTTTGGAAGATATCTTATTTCTAATGATAATTGCAGAACCTGGGAGAGATTTACTCTTGGAAATTTTGACGAAATTATGTTTATTGAAAATTTCAACGACACGCTTTGGGGTGTGTTGAAAAATGGTTATGTAATTGTCTCTGCCGACGAGGGGTATAGCTGGGAGAGAACTAGAGTTGAAATTGATACAGATGATATATTAGTTCAGATAATTCCCACCGTGGATAGAATTTATTTACGAGGAAGGTACGCTGTGTATTCTTTCGACCGAAACCTACGTCCGATTAAAAGAATTCGTGAGTCATTAGATACACTTTTAACCATTACAAAATTTGATTATTTCGATCCAACTTGGCCTTATAGGTATGAAAAATATATTTACGAGCCTGATTATTATGTTTTCGATAAGTACATAATTAATTCAACCAAGAAAGTGCAGGGACCATACTCTGGTTTTGTTACTATTGACAAGGATTTGAATAACTGGGAAATCATTAACCCTTGTCGTCAAATCCCAGAGTACTTATCAGACACAAATCGATGTAATTTAAGAAAAATTCTTTTTTACAAGGATGAAGCAATATTTTATATTTTGTCTTTCAGTTTATTCAAAGCAGAAAGTAATTTTTCTGGGTGGAAATGTTTCTTCAAAGATTCACTTTTTTGTAATCTGGAAAAAGATACTACAAGTAGAAATATAGTAAATGATATCATTAATATTTCGACGATTTACTCAAACAATAACTATCTTTTTGGAATAAAAGATACGAAGATATTTCGAAATAGAAAGTATCTTTGGGATGGATTTTATCTCAAAAAGTTTGTCGAAACCCCAAGGGACACCTTTGTAGCAATGGGAACATTTTACAAGGACGTGCTCAATATTGATGCCTATGATAGAATATCTGGTGTATCTTCTTTGGGTAGCGGTGGCATCATACCAACTCTATTATCTACTAATGGAAAATTAGTTGCTGTATTCAGAGACTCTATACACATTTTTGTCAATAACCATAATTTCATCTTCTTAACAACTAATAATGGCAAAGATTGGAAATTAGTTTCCTTTTTAGCAGGTAAACCGGTCTCTATTTTGAACGATTCTACATACTTTTTCTCTGCTGCTGAAAATTCTGATATGGTAATCAAAACGAAAGATGGTGGTCAAACATACTCACCCTCTAAAAGACATTTCGTGGACGACACACTTGTAAAAGACCTAGCGATAAAAAGTCCTTTCTTATTTTACATTGATAGCACGGGACAAGGCTTTTTGACTGGATGCCCAAGAGATTTTGATACTCGTTGGGCAACATCTTTTACTGATGACTTTTGGGATACCTACGATACAACTCAAACTGGAATTATATTTTTTACATCAAACCCGAAGGAAGTGTTGACAAGTAATGTTTGTAAAATTGGCTCTAAATATCTTGTTGCTCGAAACGATTTAACTCGAAGGTGGTTTAAATTCTTTACCTGCAGTATTTATATTGGCGACCATAATGAAAGAAAGTTTAAATCTTTAAAACCACGATTTGACTCACTTTATGCAATTTTGCATATTGTTCCCGATAACCTTGGTTCTTTTTTAGCATTTTGCTTAACCAATGACCCAGATATTAATTATAAGGATTACTTTGAAATAAGATATACTAATGATACTGGTCTTACCTGGAGCACTCTCCACAAACTTGAATTTTTAGGTGAAGTAAACCAAATCTATGAACATAACCGCGATTCGGTATTTATTACATTCAAACAACCCGACCAATTGTATCTTTACGATAGAACACGCGACACACTTCAACTCCTCTGGGCAACCGAAGCCGATGAAAGCCGTAATCCTCTCCTTATGGTAATCTCCGACCGCTTCTATCTCGTCGGGCGTGAATTATTTTTGGAGAATACCGACCGTAGCGACCTAACCCAATGGCGCGAAGGGAAATGGGACTACGGCAAACCGAACTTCGAAAGCGTCATCTTCAAAGGCAATGTGGCAATCGCAGGTCTGAGCGACTCGCTACGTCCGTTCAATTATTACAAGATTACATTGAAGAAGGACACAGCGACAAGTGTCGAAGATGCTCAGCTCGATGTTCGCTACTACACAACGCATTTTTATGCAACGGAGCCATACCCATTGCCGGCACGCAGTGTTGTCCAGAGCAAGATATACACAGACGGCAGTTTCGACCTGTGGGAAGCAATCGATGGCGTGTATGACGCAATGGGCAACAAACTCGAGGGCAAGGAGCGGATAAGACTCAAAGAATTGGGCAAGGCAACGACTGAACTAACCTGGGAATGCAGTGGCGTTCCCTCTGGCATATATTTCATAGTAATTCGGCACAACGGACGGAGCGACACGATACCAGTGATAATGGAGTAGGCGAGATTCTTCCTCCTGCCCTGCTGGATAGGACACGAAACGACACACCCTTGTTTCTGGGAACTGGGCAAGGGGCAATCGTCCCCCTTGCTCACCCACTGCTGTCATTCTGGTTCACGTTACATAAAACGGGACGATGAATCCAAAAGAAGGCGTGGTGTAATGGATTCCTCGCTCCGCTCAGAATGACAC
>JBKBVP010000207.1:0-3571 GCA_046289495.1 Candidatus Kapaibacteriota bacterium
TGCCTCTGTTCCAGATTCAAATGGTGAGACAATTGTAGAAGTTTTCACTGCTAATGGTAAAAGTTTGGGCTTGGCATTTTATAATCCCCACAGCACAATAGCAACTAGGCTGTTGAAAATTTTTGCTGGAACTGATGTAATCAAGGTCTTCAAGCAACGCATGCAAATAGCAAAGCAACTACGCGAAAGACTTTTCCCCGAGGAGTCTTGCTATCGTCTTGTCTATGCCGAATCCGACTATCTCCCCGGTTTGATTGTCGACCGCTTCGGTGATTACTTCTCCTTTCAAATAAACTCTGCTTGTATGGAGAAATTTTTAGACAAAATTGTAGAAATTATTTGCGAAATTTACCCAAAATGCAAAGGAATAATTGCAAAGAATAAATCTCAATTTCGCCTGCTCGAGGGCTTGGAAAATTATGAAAAGGTAATTCACGGCAAAATCCCCGAGGAAGTACTCATCGCTGAAAATGGTATTAAGTACATCCTAAATTTCTACCAATCACAAAAAACTGGTTTGTTCCTCGACCAAAAAATGAACAAAAGATTTATACGTAGTATCTCGCAGAACTTAACGGTACTGGATTGTTTCTCGAACTTTGGCGGATTTGCAATGAATGCCGCTGTCGGTGGAGCAAAAAAGCTGGTGCTTGTGGATATTTCGGAAACTGCTATCAACTACGCAAAGAAGAATTTCGAATTGAATAGACTCAAAAATGCCGAATTCATTTGTTCCGATGCTTTGGAATTTCTGCGAAATGAATACCGATCAGGGAATAAATACGAATTGGTAATTTTGGACCCACCCTCGTTTACTAAAACCAAAAGGAACGTACAAAGTGCCATCGCTGGATACCGACAGATAAACAAATACGCTATGCGGATTGTTGCCGAAAATGGCTTCCTTGCTACTGCAAGCTGCTCGATGCACATCGACGAGCTGACTTTTTTGAAAATCATTCAAGATGTAGCTTCTTCGCAAAAATTTCAATTGAAATTAATATATCGTGGGGGGCAAGCTCCAGACCATCCCGTGCTCCTCTCGATGCCAGAGACTCGATACTTAAAATTCTTTGTGTTTCAAATTTCACGTAGCTAATATGAATGAAATTATCTATGCGATTATAATCGGAATTGTACAGGGTCTTACTGAATTTCTGCCAGTGAGTAGCACTGCACACATGACCATAGCCGCTAAATTGCTTGGAAGCAATCTTTTCGACGACCCACGAATATGGACCGCAGCAATGGCAACTATTCAATTGGGAACGCTTGCTTCGTTGTTATTTCACTTTCATAAAGATATCTTCGATATCGGTAAAGACTTTCTATGGGATGAGACCTCTTATCGAATCTACAATTTCAACACAATGAAGACAAATGCCAGACTTGGTTGGATGATATTAATCGGCTCTTTGCCAATATTCCTTCTGGGCTACTTGCTAAAAGATATAATCGAAGGTGATTTCACCAAAAGTTTATGGACAATTAGCTCGGCATTAATTCTAATTGCAGTTGCAATGTTTGTAGCAGAACGAGTTGCAAAATTCAAGAAAACAACTATGCACATCACTCTCGCAGATACAGTTTTAATAGGTTTAGCACAGTCGCTTGCTTTGATTCCCGGTGTTTCCCGTTCTGGGGCAACCATAACAGCTGGTATGATGCTTGGTTTGAAGCGCGAGGAAGCGGCAAGGTTTTCCTTTTTGCTAAGTATACCGGCAGTATTCGTAAGTGGTATTTACGAATTTGTCGCAAATTTTCAATTTGTCTCCGGGCAAAGAATAGTCTTTTTAGTTGTTGCTTCTGTATTTGCCTTCCTCTCCGGGCTCTTTGCGATTTCTTTCCTTTTGCGCTACCTCAAAACTAAATCGACTTTGATTTTTGTCGTTTATAGATTTATTCTTGGGACAACCATTATTTTAAGCTTATTATGCGGTATTTAATTTTTCTATTGTTTTCGATTGTTCTTGCCTATGTAGCTTGCAAAAAAGCAAGCGATAATCACCATAAAGAGAAAGATATCGACACCACTCATCAAAGCTACAAAGAAGCTGTGCCAGTATCAAAATTGAAATTCGATATCCAGCTGAACCCAGATTCGATAAAAATTACTCACAACGCAGTTATAAAGACCTCTTATGGCAATATACGATTAGCACTTTATGGCAAAGATGCACCCAGGACAGTTAAAAATTTTGTCACTCTCGCTCGAAGAGGATATTTCAACAATATTTTGATTCATAGAATTGCAAAGAACTTTCTTATTCAGATGGGGGATGGAAGCACAAAATATCCCTCGAGACGCGAAGAATGGGGCAAAGGCGGAGCAAGCATCTACGGTGGTTATTTCCCCGACGAAATTAATCCAAATTCTATCCTATACAAGGTTGGCTACACATACGGTACAATTGCAATGGCAAACAGCGGACCGAATAAGAACCTAAGTCAGTTTTTCATTTGCCTGGAAGAAGCCATAGATTTAGACAAAAAATATACGATTTTTGGAAAAGTCCTCGATGGTTTCGATGTCATCGAAAAGATTGAACATGAAGAGATTATACCCTTTAAGTTCGATAGCTTGGATGGGATGCCAAAGAAACCAATAAGGATTATTAAAATCCTAATCGAAGACGCCGTAGACCATAAAAAATGATACCATTTTTACATCGTCTTGTACTTTTTTTCAAAGAAATAAATTATGAAGATTTTGTCTGCAACATACTATAAATTTCTCTACATCAAAATTTCATTTTTTTTTATTTCGCTGCTAATAGGATTGGGCACGAGGGGGGATGTTCTATATAGTCAAAGTTTGGAACAAGAATTGCAAAAAATTTCCAAGGGCGATTTGCCGCTCACTCCACAGCTTGCAATCAAACTCGGATTGGAAAGGAATCCCACATTGAAGATATATCGTGAAAGGATTAATCAAAAGGCTGCCGAAAGATATATTTCTTATGGAATCCTCTCGCCGACACTCTCTTACATAAACGAAGGAATCCCCTTCGACAATTCTGCCAAATTTGCCGAGCGCAGATTTACACTTTCGCAGGAACTTGTTTTCCCATACACAAGCTTCGTATTACATTCTTATATCAATCAACAATTGGAAACAATGGAATTGGAATACAAATGGAAAGAAAAGGAACTTATTGCAAATATAAAACTTGCCTTCACTAAGTTGCTTTATACTTTGGAATTGGTGCGCTTGAAGCAAGAAATACTGGATTTGGCAGAGAAAGTACTACAGGTGGTGCGTGCTAAGCTGGAATATGGACAAATTGGCGATTTGGACTTGGTAAATGCCGAAATTTCCTTCTACGAAGCAGAAAATGAATACAATGATGCAATCCGAAATTTTATGTTAGCACGCTACGATTTATTCCATCTTTTAAGCATAGACCCAGAATACCAAGAATATTCTATCTCCTTCGCCGATAGTTTGAAATACTTTGATTTTTCCATACCACAGGAGGAAATCATAGACAAGCTGGAATCATCTTTGGAGTATCAAGTAGCATTGCACCAAGAAAAGTCTGCAAAGACTGCCCTAAATTACTCTCGAAGT
>JBKBVP010000208.1:0-3542 GCA_046289495.1 Candidatus Kapaibacteriota bacterium
AACTTAATGATTATGATAGTGCTTATAAATATTACAAACTCTTGGTCGACAAGTTCCCCGAAAGTATTTATGCAAAAGATGTTAATCTTGCCGTTACTTACTATCTTGCTATTAAAAGTGGTGAGCCCATACCAGATTCATTGAAAGAAAGAATAATCCCGCCTCGCACTCCTGTGGGTCCTATCAAAGGCTTGGAAATTCAACCACACCAGAATCAACCATCCAGAAATTTAGACAAAGAAAACAATATAGACTTTAATCCTCTTGAGTATTTTGAGGACCCAGGGAAAATTATTCGTGACGCAAAGAAAATAGTTTCCCCAGACAAACTTGTACCCGATACGAGACTTCCGCAAAATCCACTTGATGAGTTTAAACAGAAAAGAGATTCAACGAACGAAAGTGAGCCTTTGCCAGTTCCTGAGAAAGAAAAACCCAAAAGATAGCAATGGAAATCAGCGATTTGGAACTATACAGATTATATTTTGAAGAAGCAAATGATGCCATTTTGCTTGTTGATGGTGAGAACTGGAATTTACTTGCTGCGAATCGTTTTGCACAGAAGCTTTTGGGCATAAGCAAAGAGGATATTAGCGAAATCTCGGTTCCTCAGTTCAAGAGGATAATCAAGCTTGCAAAGAAAGAAAATAGCGAGAGTGTTTTTTCTGAACTTACCTTGGATACCAAAGACTTTGGTGAAATTCACGTAGATATCTTTGCAAAAATTGTTGAATGGCAAGGCAAAAAGATAATTGTTGCTACTTGTCGAAATGTTACCGAGCAATATGTTATGAGTGAAAAATTGGTTCAAACAGATAAACTGGTCCTTCTGGGTCAGATCAGTGCATCGCTTGTACACGAGCTTAGAAATCCACTTGCCGCAATTAATTTAAATTTACAGCTTCTCAATCGAGCAGTTGGCGAAAATAAAGAATTGTTTACATACATTCACTCTGCGCTCCAAGGCGTTGAAAGAATCTCTAAACTTATTGATGTGACTCTTGGGTTTTCCCGTCAATCTCAACCTCAAATCGAGGAAGTTAATCTCAACAATATCATTTTGTCAACAGTTGATTTACTTAATCATTTGTTAAAGAAAAAAGAAATAGCATTATCTTTTAATCTTTCAAACGACTTACTGCCTATAAGCGCAGACCCAAAACATATTCAACAAATTTTAATCAATTTAGTTTCGAATGCTATTGATGCAATAATTGACAAGGGAAAAATTACCTTGTCTACATTTGTAGAAGAATACGAGGAACAAAATGCAAAATTTACTTGTTTCAGCGTCGAAGATAATGGGGTAGGTATTCCAGAAGAGGACCTCGACAAGATTTTCAATCCATTTTTTACAAATAAACCTAATGGCACTGGCTTGGGGTTGGCAATTACCCAAAAACTTCTGTATAAATATAACGGCTCAATTATTGTAAGAAGCAAAGTTGGGGACGGTACAAGAATTATCGTAAAATTCCCGAGTTGCAAACATTAAATTTGCAAAAAAGTTTTTATTTTTGAGATATTTAAAATTTAATTAAAGATGGGGTTACAGAATTATACCGTTTTAATTGTTGAAGACGATCCATTAGTTAATAAAGCCATAAAGGATGCTCTAACCAGCAAATATACCCGTGTTTTTTCTTATTTAAATGCATTAGAAGCTATTAATGATATTAACTTGGTTGCACCAGATTTAATTTTGCTTGATATTTTTCTTGGTCCACATAATGGCTTGGAAATCCTTGAACAGTTGAGAAATCAAGGGTATACTGTCCCTGTAATTATAATGACTGCAACTTCCGATATTAAAATGGCTGTTCGAGCAATGAAACTGGGTGCAGAGGATTTTATTGTTAAGCCAATAGACCTCGAACAGCTCGAAGTAGCCGTAGAAAAGGCATTACAAAATTACGACTTGCGTAGACAAGTTGAAATTTTAACTGATAAATTAAAAGAAGAACAGCCGAGCGAAATAATTGGAAATTGTGAACAACTAAAAAAGGTTCTGAATCTTGCGAAAATTGTTGCTGCTACAGATTCGACTGTATTAATTGTTGGTGAAACTGGTACTGGTAAGGAGTTGCTTGCAAAGTATATACATAAGAATTCCCCGCGTGCCAAAGGTCCTTTTATAGCCATTAATTGTGGAGCTATACCAAAAGACCTCGCCGAATCAGAGTTTTTTGGATATGAAAAAGGTGCCTACACTGGTGCTACAGAAAAATTTAAGCAAGGAAGATTCGAACTCGCAAACCACGGCACAATTTTTCTCGACGAGATTTCAGAATTGAGTCTTGAATTGCAAGTAAAATTACTACGTGTTTTGCAAGAGAGAAGATTTTTTAGATTGGGCGGAACTAAAGAAATTTCTGTGGATGTGAGAATAATTGCATCTACCAATAAAGTTTTAGAAGATTTAGTTGCCCAAAGTAAGTTTCGTGAGGATTTGTTTTATAGATTAGATGTTGCAAGGTTAGAACTACCGCCACTGCGGGAGCGAGGCGAGGATATAATGTTGCTTGCCTCAGCATTTGTCAAAGAGTTCAACAAAAAATTTGGCAAGAATGTTTCTGGTTTTACCCCCGAAGCTGTTCAAATTTTAAAAACTTATCAATGGAAAGGAAATATACGCGAACTTAGAAATGTTATTGAAAGAGTAGTGCTGCTCGAGGCAGAAGATATTATTACCAAAGAGGCACTAAGCTTTCTAAAAATAGGTGATCAGCAGCTACAAGCAATATCTTCAGAGTCTATCCAACCTGAATTGAAGCCTGGTGAACATAAATTGATTATCTCTAAGTCTGGCGCTACAATGAACAACGTAGTGCGGGATTTGATTCTTCAAACATTAAGATTGGTCAATGGAAATCAAATAAAGGCTGCAAAAGTGCTTGGAATTTCAAGAGCAAAACTCCGCTATCGCATAGAACAGTTGGGTATTAACATTTCTGGAAAAGTTGTTAATTAATCATAAAATTTATGGAACCTAAAGAAATTAAAGAATATTTAGAAAGCAATGATGTAGGGCAGGTAAAAGATGCTCTATACTTTTTATTTGACTACAAAACCTACGATTCGAATATAGTTAATCTTGTCACAGACTTAGTTACATCGAATAATCGGGGTGTACAAAGCCTTGCCATTGATTGTCTTAAAAATTTGCCAGATGAATTTAGAGAATTAGCATCGAGCCATTTGGTGAAATTGATTGAAAGCGATAACATAGAGTATCGAAACATTGCTTCGGACATTTTGTCTAAATATGGGGACGTCTGTTATGATTATTTAAAGCCATATTTGCATCATCCAATAGCAGACGTAAGGCAATTTGCCTTGGATATTTGGGGAAATATTGCTAGCAAGAAGGATTGGAATATTGTACGAAATATGCTGAACGATAGTAATAAAAATGTAGTTATTTCTGCAATTATGGCTTTGGGAAATATCAGGGTTAACGAAGTTATTGGTGAATTGATATCAAAATATAAAGAAGATGATGAATATAAGCCATTTATTTTGAATTCATTGGGCAAAATAGG
>JBKBVP010000209.1:0-3539 GCA_046289495.1 Candidatus Kapaibacteriota bacterium
CAACCGACATGATTGGCTTGGTAATAGGACCTGGCGGCGAGACTATTCGTTCGATTGCAAAAGAAACAAACACATCTATATACATCGAGGAGGACGGCACAGTCCAGATTGCCTCTAGTTCAAAAGAAGATTCCATCAGAGCAACAAAAATGATAGAGGCACTTGTTCGAAAACCGGAAGTTGGTGATGTTTATCAAGGCGAGATAAAAGAGATACGCGAGGGTCTCGGCGCAATTGTTGAATTCCTGCCTAGAAAAACTGGTCTGCTACATATATCGCACATAGACCACAAAAGAATCGATAAAATATCCAACGTGCTAAATGTCGGGGATAAAATTGATGTAATGTTGATTGAAATAACAAGCGATGGTAAATACAAGTTAAGCAGAAAAGCTTTATTACCTAAACCACAACAACAAAGTAGCTATAAAACACAACCAAGTTCAAACTCTCAAAGAAACAGATACTAAATAAAATTTATCAAATTTTGTTAAATTTGTAATCATATGGCGCATTCGTCTAGTGGTTAGGACACGGCCCTCTCAAGGCCGCGGCAGGGGTTCGAATCCCCTATGCGCTACGCGTTCCTTCTCCATTTCTATTTCAATTTTCCTTGTTTATGATTATAGAAAACGGAAACATTTTCTCTCTCGAAGAATACAGGCTCAATAGAAATTTGGAATATTTTCAGACACTATTTCAAAATGAAAATATCAAAATCGAGCGAATTATCTCCGAGGGCCAGTCCTCCCCTGAAGAATTTTGGTACGACCAAGAGAATTACGAATGGGTGATTCTTTTGGAGGGAAAAGCTAAAATCAAATTTCAAGAACCCAAAAGAATCATCGATTTAAGTCCAGGTGATTTTGTTCTTATAAAACCACACGAAAAACATCGCGTCGAATGGACAGACCCAAACAAAAAAAACATTTGGTTGGCAATTTTTTTCAAGTAGCTACTCTATCAAGCCCGGCAACAGTTTCTTAACAATGATGGGTACAGCTTCCATTACTTTATCTTCGGGCTTGAAAATGTCTCGAGCTTGGTAGTCCGGAAAGGCAAGCTTAGTTTTAACATCGTAGATATAAGCATTAATTAAAATTCTATCAGCCTTGCGATTGAACGAACCGCTGATAACAACATTTGCATTCAACATTTTCACAGACTTCCACATATCAGAAGGATACTGTGGATTAGTTGGGTCCAAGTTGAATTGACTGACAAGCAAATCGATGGAGTCTGAAGGAATAATTACAAAGTGCTGTTGCAAGGAATCATGTTTTTGGAGTAGATTTGCAACACTATCTTGAAGTTTGTAACTTAAAATGTTTAAAGATAGGTCTCCATCCATATTTTGAAAAGGAAGCACAGCAATACGCAGCTGAGATGCAGCGGAGTACAAAGAGAAAATTAGGAACACAAAAAAGAGAACCAACATTTTTTTCATCTTTTCACACGAAAATTTATCAAATTGATTCATTATTTTTTAAAAAATCTCTAACTTCAATGAAAGAATTTTTGATGATTTCTTTCATAGAAGCAGCCTTTTCCCAATTTTTTTCTTTTGCGTACCCCATCAATTCGATACCAAGATTGGCAATGTGGTCTAAACCAAATTGAAAGCAAGAGCCTTTGAGAGTATGTGCAAAACGATACAGATCCTCGTCTTTGCGGTTTGCAATTAATTCATCAAATTGATTATCGATATCAGAGATCCAGGTATCTACAAATTCTGGGAGCAATTCTCGTACAAATGGGTCATCCGATAATTTCATAACCCCCTCAAAATAAGACAAAATAGATAGAACCGTTTTGATGAAAGGGCTATAAGCCGAATTCTGTCTACACCAGGGGACTGGTGGAGGCAGTCATTCATCTGGGAGCATTGTCGCCAATGCTCTCAAGCGGTCTACCCGGAAGCACAGACCAAAGATGGTCTACCGATGGAGCCACTCGGCTGGATGATAAATATCCAGTACTTCCCTATTTGACCTTGCTTCGCCCGGGGTTTACCAAGCCACCTTGGTCACCCAAGGTGCTGGTGGGCTCTTACCCCACCGTTTCACCATCGCCTCCTTGACGCTTGCACAGGGCAAGCCGGATTGGCAGACTATTCTCTGTGGCACTTTCCGTTAGCTCGCCGAATTATTCAGCTTGCTACCTTCCAGTTAGGAAGCGGGCTGCTCCGTGAAGTTCGGACTTTCCTCAAGGAGCAGTTTCACTCCTTGCGACTGCCCACCCTTCCATCAAAGAACGATTCTATCTATTCAAATTTACAAAAATTATAATATATATTCACTATCAATTTCTAAATCCTCGGGGTAGAGAATCCTACCACAATTTTCACACGTATATATTTTATCCAAATTATTACGAATTTCGATTATTTTCTGTGGTGGAATGTGACTAAAGCATCCAGTACAGCTGTTCTTTTTCACTTTGACTATCGCATCTTTATGCGTATGCCTAATTCTTTGGTAGACTTCAAGTGTGTGTTTGTCTATTTGTTCGACAATCTTTGACCTTGCTGCTTTTATTTCGTTGAGTTCTTCATTTTGATTCGTTGCAATTAATTCATAGTCTCGCTCGAGTTCTTTTAATTCCTCTAATGCATCGCTTGCATCCTGTTTTTGCTTTTCCAAAACATTGACCAAATTTTCTTCTTTCAAGGTTGTAAGCTGTAATTCCTGGGAAATTCTATTGAATTCGTTTCGTGCAAATTCAATCTCTCGCGTAATTGCATCGAATTCCTTATTATTTCTTACCAAAAATTGCTGTTTTGAAAGTCTTTCCTCCCTCGATTTTAGCTCCTCCAACGCCTTCTTTGATTTCAAAATAAACTCGCGAACTTCATCAAGCACCCTTTGCGTTTCCTTTACATATGATTCTAATTCGTAATAATGCTCTTTTTTCTCTTTAATTTTTTCGGGTAAATCCCCAAACTCATCCTCCAAATCATCTTGTCTTCTATCTACAAGAGAAAGCGCTACGAGAAATTGCAATGGATATTTCATCATTTCTCAAACCCCACTTATTTTAACAATTTACTTTTCTGAATCTCATTATAATTATCGTTTACAAAATACTTTACAGGATTTGTGTATACTTTAGAGACGTATAACTTAACTTGATTGATAAATACTTTTTCAAACAAATTCTTAAATCCAAGTGGTACAAAGTATTCCATCTCCCAATGTCCAGGGTCCACAAGCATAATTTTCCGATTGTATTTGTGAAATATGTGATATTTGATGTCTGCACTAATAAAAGCATCGGAGCCATTTTCCAGTGCCGATTCAACAAAATTTATACCACTACCTGCAACAAGACTTACCTTTTTTATTTTTTCATCTTTGCCAAGACACCATCGTAATGGAGAAAAAGTAACACTCTGCACTTTTTCAAGAAATGTATTTGTATCTAAATAATCATCAAACTCTCCGACAACTCCGAAGCCAAATCCAGGTAACTTTTCGTTTGTAATTAAAAAATTTAAGTTCCCAAGTCCTAGATTCTCTGCAAACAGCCAACTTGTTCCA
>JBKBVP010000210.1:0-3536 GCA_046289495.1 Candidatus Kapaibacteriota bacterium
AAAGCTTCTACGTATTTGCCGGTCGAAAAATTCCTCTCGGAAAGTTCTTAATTTAGATACCAATACGCCATTACCAATGAATCCATTTCTGGATGGTAAAGGCTCGCCCTCGGTAAATGTCGTTACTCGACGAGAATATCCGGGAGTATTAGCATTAGCTACGTTTGTGCTTGTAACATCCAAGCCTAATCTTTGTGCAATCATAGCTCGTTTGGCTATTTCGAGCGAAGGGGAGACAGGCATTTTAAACTTCCCTACTTAATTGATTTTCCATAAGATTGTTAATTTCGTCTATTTGATTAAGCAGCTCCTTTACCGAGACAATCCTCATACTGTTGAGAATCGAAAGATAAGTTCTACACTGATTAAGGGTTTCCTTTGCTATGGCAAAATTTTTCCGGCGCATCAATCCTCGCGAGGAACTTAATCCCGCATCTAATCGAATGGGAATATCTTTTGCAAATTGAGAAAAAATACCACGTATGTTGTAAATATCTCCGTTCAATTTACTGGAAAGTTCACCTAAAGAATTTAAAAAATTTTCAACTTTAGTCTTGAGAACCTTTTCATTATGATTTTCAATGTTCACTTTCTTCCTCCTTTTACACTTTTACATTACATACATTGTTCAAGCCATTAGACAGAGCACTGAAAATCTCATTAAGGTTACTTAATGCACGATTGGTAAGCAAACGATTCAAAGAATTCAAGCTCGAGACTTTCTCTATCATTTCTCTCATTTTGTCCTTTTTCTGCACGATAGTTTCTGGTAGAGATTTAATTTGAACCAACTCGGATAACTTTGCTGTGTAAGCTTGTTTGCGACTAAATTTTAGTTCGCTCATAATTAAATTAATTCTTTCATTTTCCAAGCTTTTCAATTGTTTTGAAATATCGCTTAAAACGAGGGAGGTCTTTTCCACAAGCGCCAAATCGTAACGAACAAGAGCGTCTTTTTGCTCTTCGAGAGTTTTAAGCATTTTGATTAATAGTTCAAACTCTTGGTTTATTATTTCTTCTAAGCTTCTCATTTTACTCCCCCATTAGTTGAAATTTAGACAAATAGTATTTAACTTTCGAAACATAACTTTGTGTCTCTTTGAAAGGCGGTACACCATTGTATTTCAAAACATTACCCGGGCCAGCATTATATGCAGCAAGCGCCAAATCCAAATTACCTTCGAAGGTGTCCAGCATTTCTCGTAAATATTTCGCTCCACCATTGATGTTATCCTCCGGGTCGAATACATTCTTTACACCCAAGTAACTTGCTGTTGTATCAATTAATTGCATTAATCCTTTTGCACCAGCAGAGGATATCGCATTTGGATTACCTCCAGACTCGACAGCAATGACGGATTTTAGCAGCAAGGAAGAGAGTCTGTGGCGCTCGGCAGCTTGATTTATGATATGTTCATATTTATTAATTCTACGAGCAATAGAATCGCCTATTCCACTAAACGATTGGTTTTGCCCTACTGCTTGTGGTCTTCTCTCCTTATTTTTATTTGTTTCTAATTTTTTGAAACTTGGAGTTAATGTAGAGATTTTTTCCCTGTTGGTTAGCTTCTCCCCAGTTAATTCTTGATAAATCTTATCGGCAATTCCAATTGTAGTTCCATTTTTGGAAATGTATTCTGTTAGTTCGATCAGCCCCAGGTCTTTTAGAATATCCCCACCAAACGAACCCGATTTTTCTATTGCATCAAAATCAGAAAGCATCGATTTTTGCATTCCCTTGAAGACCATGTAAGTGAAAAATGCTTCGAATTTCCTTGCAACTTGTTCAATTTGTTTTTTCTCCTCAGTAGTAAGTTTGGTTCGAACAGACTTCGGGGTGTTCCTCTCACACAGATTTTCTGCAATTTTATTTTGTTTTGCAAGGCCGATTCTTTCTACATTTAGCATATCAATCAACTTTTTTAAATATTATTGAATAATCAGTTCAGCCGAAATTGCTCCACTTTCTTTTATAGCTTGGAAAATCGAGATTAGGTCTCTTGGAGTCACATTTAATAAGTTTAAAGCATTTGCAATGTCCTGTATCGTTGGGGTTCTCAAATCAATTGCAACCGCAGGGTTCATCTGCTCTTTAACAATAATTTTAACAATAGAATCAAGAGTGTAGCCACGATTCAAATAAAGAGCAATAAATGGTTGAGGAGGAAAGACAATTTCTTTTTGTATGGCAATTTCCAAGCCACCGTGAGCAATTACAACTGGATTAATTTGTACATCCCCCCCAACGACAATGGTGCCAGTTCGTTCGTTAATAACAACACGTGCGGGGGTATCTTTGGTCACCTGGGCGAGTTCTATTTGCGAAATCAAGCTCAATGCCTCGGATTGCGAGATTCCATCAGGTAATTTCACTTGAACTGTACCAGCATCAATTGGAACAGCAGAATTCGCAAGCCTTGGTAGTCTATTTATTGCTTCAGCTATTCGAACAGAAGTTGTAAAGTCTGGCTCATGCAAGGAAATTTTTATTAGTTGATTCTCTATGAACTTTCCTACAATATCCTGTTCAAGAACCAACCCACTTGGTACTCGCCCGCTTGTTACGAAATTCTTTGCAACCCTTGAACCAAGAGCCGAGAATTCATAGCCACCCAATGTTAGAGGACCTTGTGCAAAACCAATTATCGTGCCGTCGGGAAGAGACAATGGAGTAAGTAGTAATACACCGCCCTGCAAAGATGTAGCATCCCCAATGGAAGAGACAGTGACATCGATTTTATTCCCCTTTTTGCTAAAGGTTGGAATTGTAGCAGTTACCATCACAGCAGCGACATTTCTTATTCTTGGATTTAATTGCGGTACAGTCAGTCCAAAGCGCTTAAGCATATTGATAACAGATTGGACAGTGTGGGTCGAGAGTTGATTATCACCAGTATTGTTCAAACCAGAGACAAGGCCATAGCCAATTGCTTGGACAACAGTCTGACCCTCTACTTTTGCAACATCTTTAATTCTTGCTGAAAGTAGCAGTATTGAAACAAATGTAATACCCAGAATTTGAATGAGTTTTTCCATGTTCAGAACAAAATTCTTAGAAACTTTGTCAATAAACCTGGCTCTTGTATTTTGCTTACAGAGCCATCACCTTCGATTGTTAATGTCAAATCCAGTATGTTGTAAGAAAAAACACTATTATTAGGCAAGATATCCACGGGGCGGACTGTACCACTAATAATTACTATCTGTTCTTCACCATTTATTTTTGTGGTTCTCTTTCCTTCGATGTACAGATTACCCACTTCGTCTATTTTCACAACACGAGCACTTATTTTCGAACGAATGTTCTCCCTTCGTGTAGTCTGTCCGCTTCCAGAGAAACCTGTAGAAGTAGACAAATCTGCATTGGCTTTAAATGAATTATTGTCCACTCCAGCATTGACTTCTCCCCCCAGAGAACTCGAGCGAGAATCTTTCGTAATAGCAGTATTATCTGCTTGAGTCTCTTCAAGAATCAAAATTGTCACTGCGTCTCCAATTTTATATGCTTTAACATCGGAGAAAAGAGACCGAGAGGT
>JBKBVP010000019.1:0-10986 GCA_046289495.1 Candidatus Kapaibacteriota bacterium
TCAGAGCTACCGCACCTGATACAATCGGTGCAGAGAAGGAAGTGCCAGAAACAAGTTTATATTTATTACCAATGGTTGTTGAAAGTATCTCGAACCCTGGCGCAAAAATATCCACCCTCGGACCATAATTACTGCTTTGACCAATAAAACCATTTTTTGTAGTTGCACCAACAGAAATTACTTCTGGATAATCAGAAGGAAAATGTTTAATAATCTGACCATCATTCCCAGCAGAGGCAACGATTATGCAACCCATTTCGTTCGCAAATTTAATAGCTTCGTGGAGCAACCTTGAATCGAAGCTTGTACCGAAAGAAAGATTCAAAACATTGATTCTATTCAAAGCGGCATAGATAATAGCCGATACAATATCCTTGAGCTCGGCATTTCCAGTCAAATCAAAAGCACGAAGCACTACTAATTTTGCCTTTGGTGCTACACCTACAATTCCAGTGTCGTTAATCCCAGCAGCCAACACTCCTGCAACAAGAGTTCCATGTCCATGTTCATCCTCTGGAATTGGGTCGGGTTCAAAATAATCACCAAAATTTGCAACTATCTGAGACACAAAATCATAACCAATTAAGTCATCAATAAAACCGTTGCCATCATCATCAATTCCGTTAAAATCTCCAAAGGCTCCATTAATCGAAACTGTATCCCACCAAGGTTCAAATGTTCCATTTCCATTTCTGTCCTCACCTGGATTTACCCACAAACTATTTGAAAATTCTCTGTGATAAAACTCCAAGCCAGTATCCACGAAACCAATTAGCACACCTTCGCCCATCGAGATTTTCCAAGCATTATGGACATTGATAGCATCAAGATACCATTGCTCTCTAATTAAGCCATCTTTAATTCTATTCTCTTCAATGGAAAAGGTATAATTCGGCTCCCAGTATTCTATTCCATCTGTAGTTAAAAGCTTATCTAAATAACGATTATCGATATTATTGTCCACTTTTAATATTCCCACGAGATTGAATTGCTTTAGGGATTTCGCAGCTTCATTTGCTAAAACAAGGTCGCTTTTATTCAAAATATATTCTATTGATTTTTGAACTGGTATGTTCTGAAAAATTAAAGTTGGTGAATTTTTAATCGTATGTTCAAACTTTCTCTTGCTATCTGAGTTTTTAAACTTCACAATAAAGGATGTCGAATAAGAAGGTACAGAAAAAATTGTAAAAAGAAATATTAAAAAACCTGATACACACTTCATTCAAGAACCCCAAATAAAAAAAAACGAATGTCGCATATCAATATTTACTATGAACTTTGATAATTGTAAAATTTATTTCACAAATTGACTTTTTAAACATAGGTATTTTTAAGAAATATTACCCGCTTTTAGTATTATTTTTTTTTGTTTTTCTATCTAGCCAGAAAGAAGACCCAAATTCCCTGAGTGGCGACATCAAAACTGAATTCACCAATGTAGGAGACACTACTAATGCGTTTTTTGAATTGAAGCAACTAAATTTAGGAAAAATCGATTACATTTTAGCAAAAATTGCTGTTGTAAGCAACAACAATGGAATAGTCACTTCACGAAGCTCTATAGTGGTGGATACTGCAATCACGCACAAAATCGACACAATCCTTGGTACGTCGAACCTGCCAACCGAAGCAAAGAAAGCAATTAGAGAAAAATTGATTAGAGTATTCAATGCAAAAGTGGACTCGAGCGACAAGAATAACATCAAAATTGACTTCGAAATTAAATCAAAAGTTACATCCGAAGGTATGCAAGATTTTCACCATAGCGAGGGAGACCTTTCAAAGCCATTCACTCTTGTTAAATACAACGCAAAAGTTGGGGATAAATACGAATTTACAGATAAAGAAGGCAATAAATACGTAAGGCAAGTCACCAAAAGGTCTGACGACGACGATTATCCAATGGGTTTTTGGCTACTCAAAGTAATAGTTGTAGAAGAGAGCATAGTTGAAGGACCTTATAAAGATTTCTTCGGAAAGATGATTTTTTATACGAACCATAAATTTGGGCTTGTTGGTGTTGAATGGGAAAAAAATGGCAAAAGATATAATATAAGCATTTTGCCACCAAACTTATAATTTTTGGTCATTCTTTTTGGTCTGTTCCCAAATTTGGTCCATTTCCTCAAGCGTTAAATCGTTAAGATTTTTATTGTTGGTTTTTGCATATTCTTCAATTGCTGTAAATCTACGGATAAATTTATTATTAGTCTTTTGCAAGGCTGATTCCGGACTTAGCTCGAGGAATCGTCCGAGATTAACTAATGCAAAAAGCAGATCGCCAAGCTCTTCTTCAATCCTTTCTTTTGGTTCGTT
The DNA here is from genome assembly GCA_046289495.1 of Candidatus Kapaibacteriota bacterium. Lineage (GTDB taxonomy): Bacteria > Bacteroidota > Ignavibacteria > Kapaibacteriales > UBA2268 > Naka2016. The sequence goes on from JBKBVP010000019.1 coordinate 2,320, forward strand.
TCCATCAATTGCAGATTTGAGTTCATAAAGCTCCTCAATAACTTTTTCCCAAACTTGCTCTCTATTGCTCCAGTCGAATCCAACTCGCGAGGCTTTGTGTTGAATTCTTTCCGCCCTCAAAAGGGATGGTAAATTAATTGGAACACCCTCGAGTGCAGAGAGTTTACCTTCTTTTTGTTTCAACTCTTCCCAGTTTTTTAGAACTTCTTCCTCCCCGCTAACCTCCACGGAAGCAAATACATGAGGATGCCGAAATATTAACTTCTCTTGTATTTTCTTTAAGACATCAAGTAATGTAAATGCACCTCGTTCCTCAGCCATAACACTGTGCATAACAATATGAAGAAACAGATCTCCGAGTTCCCTTTGAAATTCTGCATCGTCCCGCTCCTCGATCGCTGTTATTGTTTCATATGCTTCTTCAATTAACAATGGTGCTATGCTTTCATTTGTTTGTTTTCTATCCCAAGGGCAGTGTTGACGAAGTATCCGAACAATTTCCACAAAATTTAAAAACTGGTCGCAAAGGCTGTTCACATTTTTTGGTCTTGGTATAGAAACTTTATTGTTTTGCATTTTTTCAACTCTCTTAATAAATAAGAAAAACAACTGACATAAGACGAACGAAAAGAACTAAATCTTTTTACTTACAATTGTTGCTGTGGCTTGCGCAGTAGGGGTTATTAAAATATCTTGGATAGTGATATGCTCTGGTAAAGTAACACAAAAGAGTATTACAACTGCCACATCTTTCCCCGTAAGGGGCTTATAACCTTTGTAAACTGTTTTGGCTTTTTCTTCGTCGCCGTGAAATCTAACAATGGAAAACTCTGTCTCGACAAGGCCTGGGTCGACATTAGTAATTCTTACATTAGTACCATTAAAATCAATAATCATTGCTTCTGATAAGGCTTTTACAGCAAATTTTGTAGCGCAGTATACATTACCATTTGGATAAACAGCTCTTCCAGCAAGAGATGCAATATTTACAATGTGGCCAGAATTTTTTCGAAGTAATATCGGTGCCACTAATTTTGTAACATACAAAAGCCCCTTTATGTTTGTGTCTATCATTTCATCCCAATCTTTAACACTGCCTTCGTAAATCTTTTCAAATCCTCGAGCCAAGCCAGCATTATTTATCAAAATGGAAATGTCTTTAAATTCTTCGGGAATTTGTGAAAACTCTCGTTCGAGTTGCTCATAGTTCCTAACGTCGGCAACAATCAAATAACTTTGTGTGCCAAACTTTTCTTGAAGTTCCTTCGATAAAATTTCCAGACGTTCTTTTCGCCGAGCAAGCAAGATCAACCTTGCCCCGTTTTCGGCAAAAACTTTGGCAGTAGCTTCGCCTATTCCAGATGATGCTCCAGTTATTAATGCAATCTTACCTTCAAGAGAACGTGTCATTTTTTTCCCATAAAATTATTTATAATTTCTATTATCCTTTGATGAATGTCTTCGATTCTACCCGTGCCATCCACAACTTGAATTCGATTTGGATACCTATTGGAGAGTTCCCGAAAGCCATTTATTACACGAATTAAAAAATCTCTATCTTCATTTTCCATTCTATCTGTCGACTTGTTTTTCAACCTCTCGAGAACAACGTCCAAGGGTATGTCTAATAAAAATGTCAAATTTGGTTCAAGTCCATCAGAGGCGTATAAATTGCAGATTTCAATAAAATTCAAGGGAATTTTTCTGCCATACCCTTGATAGGCAATTGTCGAGTCCCAGAATCTATCGCAAATTACAATACACCCTTGTTCCAGCTTTGGTTTTATTACCTTACGAACCAAATCTGCGCGGGATGCCTCAAACAAAAAGAGCTCGGTGAATGAATTGAAAGTAAATTTGGGATTAAGTAATATTTCGCGAATTTTTTCGGATACCTCTGTCCCACCAGGCTCTCTTAAAATTACAACATCAAACCCTTTATTTTTCAAGTATTGTTCCAAGAGCTCTGCTTGTGTGGATTTTCCAGCAAGGTCGATTCCTTCAAAGGTCACAAACATTATTTACTTCCTTTACCCTCAATAATAAGTACAAACTCACCTTTCAAAGTTGCAGATTTAGAATTTACAAAAGTAATAATTTCGCCCAAAGTACCTCTTATAAATTCCTCATTCAGTTTTGTTATTTCCCTTGCAAGACAGATTTTTCTCTCCATTTCAATATGATTCGACAATTCACTAAGGAACACGTGAACCTGATGACTAGGGAGATATAGAACTATTGTCGCAAACTCCGCTTTGATACTTTCAATGAACTTTTTCAATCCTTTTTTCTTTGGCGGAAATCCAAAAAATTTGAATTGATTCACGGGCAACCCACTTGCAATCAATGCTGGAATGAAAGCTGTTGCTCCGGGCAAAGGAACAACCCTCACACCTTCTTTAATACATTTTAAAACTAACTTATAGCCTGGGTCTGAAATCAAAGGTGTTCCTGCTTCTGAAATCAGTGCCAAATCTACCCCTTCCTTCAACTTCGTTAGAATATACTCAGATTTTTCATCTTCAATGTGGTCATAGTAGCTCAAAAATGGCTTTTTAGGCAAACCCAATAATTTTAATAACTTACCAGCAGTTCTTGTGTCCTCGCAGGCAATAAAGGCTACACTCCTTAGTACCTCTAAGGCGCGAAGAGTTATATCCTTTAAATTACCTATAGGTGTTGGCACTATGTACAAGCACCCGTAAGAGCTATCCATTTTTTAAGCGCAATTTTTTAAAAAATTCTTTCAACAACTTGGAACTCTCTTCCTCCAAAATTCCCCCAACTACCTCAATCCTATGATTTAGTTGTGGATTTGATAATATGTTCAACACGCTTCCCCCAGCACCGCTTTTAGGGTCGTGGGCAGAAAAAACAACTTTCTTTATTCTCGATAACACTAAGACTCCGGCACACATAGTACAAGGCTCTAAAGTTGTAAACATAGTACAGTCTAACAAATATTTCTCATTAAGGATTTTGAGAGCTTTCCGGACTGCTAATAACTCGGCATGAGCAGTGGGGTCTCTTCTTTTCTCAACTTCATTGTGTGCCTTTGAAAGTATCAAATTATCTTTAACTATAATTGCTCCAACTGGAACATCATCAGACTTAAGGGATTTCATTGCTTCTTTCAAAGCGATTTTCATGTAATCTATGTAATCCATACTCATTAATTTAATATTAACAAAATTAACAATTACTTCCAACCTTTTCAAAATTCAATCGTCTTTATAACTTTTAAATGAGTTATGTTCCAGGGAGAAATAGAAATCATCGGGAAAAGAATAATTTCTTTAAAACCCAAAGAGGGGAATTTAACTATTCTAATCAATGGGCAAAAGATAAATTTTGGCAAAGCGTATGCTTATCCTGGTTTTACCGATTCACACGTCCATCTTCTCCACGGTGGAGAATTTCTTTCGATGCCAGACCTTAAAAATGCGAAATCTGAACAAGAGTGTGCTGAATTAGTTTTGCAAAAACCTTTTCATCGTGGTAATTGGATTATAGCAAGAGGATGGAACCAAGAAAACTGGAGTAAAAGAACTTTTCCTACCAAAAAAACTCTTGATAAAATTTTTCCAAACACTCCAATTTGCCTTATTCGAAACGATGGTCACTCGCTCTGGTTGAACTCCAAAGCATTGGAAATTTGTAAAATCAACCAAAACACACCAGAGCCAAAAGGCGGGAAAATTGTAAAAGATCTAAACGGAGAGCCAACTGGGATTCTAATCGATGAAGCCATTGAACTTGTACGGCCCATCCTCCCTCCCTACTCGAAAGAGCAATGCATAAATTTCTTGCAAGCAAGCACAATCTACTTGGCTCAGCACGGTATAACCACAATTCACGACATGGACGTCGACCCAAAAAATCTCGATATATATCAAGAATACTTTAACAACGATAATCCAAGATTAAATACATATGTTTTTATCTCTGGTAAGAAATTACCAAACGAAGTACTTAATGTACGGCACTACAATAATTACTTTCTCAAAGTTATTGGACTGAAACACTATATGGATGGTGCTTTGGGCTCATACGGAGCCTTGTTATTTGAACCATACAAAGACAATCCAAATTCTTCGGGATTGCAGTTACTATCCGAGGAAGAACTTCTCGAGATTTTCGACTTAGCTTCGGAATCTAATCTGGGGCTTTCCATACATGCCATTGGGGATAAAGCCACTCACATAATTTTAAAAACCTACGAACATTTTATTCAAAATGCAGGTAAGTTGCCAAAATTTCTTAGGATTGAACATTGTCAAGTTGTCCGCCCAGATGATTTACCAAAATTCAATAAATTGGGGATCGCAGCTTCAATCCAGCCAATTCACTTACCATCCGATTTCGAAATGGCAAAAAAGCGCCTTGATAATAGACAAGTCGTTGCTTATCCCTGGAAATCATTTCAAAAGAACAATGTGCTTATATGCAGTGGTTCGGATTTCCCGATCGAAACTCCGGACCCCATAGCTGGGCTTTATAGCTTTGTAAATAGGAACTTGATTGACACTGAAAAAATTTTCGGCTCCGAGGAAATAGACATTCAAGAAGCGTTATCGACATATACAATCAATCCTTGGCTGTCTATTAAGGAAAAGCCAATCAATCTCGAATCTGGATTCAATGCCAATTTAACAATTTTGAGCGGTGATTTAAGCAAATTTCCAAAAGAACATTTGAGCGAAATAAAAGTACTTGCCAGCATTAGCCAAGGAAATATCATCTACCAAAGTTAGTTTGCTTTAATTGATTTTCAAATTGCAATTTGTACAGTTTTGCGTAGATTCCCCCTTTGTTTAGTAATTCCGTGTGGCTTCCTACTTCCTTTACTTTACCTTTATGTAAAACTATAATCCTATTTGCTTTTTGGATTGTAGAAAATCTATGTGCTATTACGATAGAAGTACGACCAGAAATTAGTTCATTAGTTGCTTTTTCAATTTGCTTTTCAAGTTCTGCGTCTACATTAGAAGTAGCTTCATCGAGGATTAGAATGTCCGGGTTTCGAATAATTGCACGTGTAAAAGCAATCAATTGTCTCTGTCCCGAGGAGAGTGTAATACCTTTCTCAATAACATTAGTATAGAATTTTTCTGGGAGCTTATCGATAAAATTGAGAGAACCTATTTGCGAAGTAGCCTCGATTATTTTATCGTAACTCATCAATTCACTTCCCAAGGTTAAATTCTCGAGTATATTTCTTGAAAAGAGGAAAACATCCTGGCTTACGAGAGCAATTTTTTTTCTTAAAGAAGCTAAATCAAACTCATTGATGTTTACACCATCGAATAAAATTTCGCCAGAAGTGGGATTGTAGAATCTGCACAGAAGATTTATTAAAGTTGTTTTACCAGCTCCAGTATGACCAACAATTGCGACTGTTTCACCCTTATAAATAGTGAAGTTTATGTTGTGCAAAACTTCATTCTCCCCATCGTAAGAAAAGGAGACGTTTTTAAACTCAATTGCTTTCTGTAAACCATTGAATATTCTCGCACCTTGAGAGACTTCAATATTTTTTGAAGTTTCAAAAATCTGAAAGATTCTCTCCGAAGAAGCCATTGCATTTTGAAGACTTGTAAACTTTTCGGATAAATCCCTAATCGGACGATAGAACATCTCTGCGTACTGGATGAAGGCAAAAAAAGTTCCAATCGTCATCCTCCCAGATAGAATACTCTCGGCAGTGTACCAAATTATAAGGCCAAGAGAAACTGAGCTAAGAAATTCAATCGTTGGGAAGAAAATCGCATAATAGTTGATTGTTTTTATCCACAAGTCCCTATTTTCACAATTAATCTTGTCAAATTTAAGGTTGAACAAATATTCGCGGTTAAAGATTTTTATCGTAAAAATTCCAGAGATGAATTCATTCAAAAAAGCGTTCAATTTTGCTATGCTTTTGCGAATCAGGCGAAAAATCTTTCGAACCTTATTCCTAAAAATCCAAGTCACGACAAATAGCAAAGGCAAGACCGAGATTGTAATTAAAGCAAGACTAAAATTTAACGCAAACATAAAGACAAGAATCGCAAAGATTAATATTATGTCTGTGATGATAACTATCAATCCACCAGAAAGAATATCCGAAATTGTTTCAATGTCGTTGGTAACTCTTGTAACGAGCCGACCCACGGGTGTTTTGTCGAAAAAACTGGTATCCAACTTCATAATGTGATTAAAAAGGGAGATGCGGAGCTTATGAATTGCCATCTGTCCAAGCCTTTTCATTAAGTAATTAGCAAGGAATTGAAAAAATGAATGAGCCACAAGAACCAAGAAGATCAACACCAAAATTAGAATAAAACCATTGCTGTCGGAAGAAAGTACGTATTTGTCTAATGCAATTTTGTAAAGATATGGTCGCAAAGGACCAAGAATCGTTGTCAATAACATTAGCGTCAATGCCCAGAAGAAGTGCTTTTTAAATGGCTTGACAAATGTAAATAGCTTTTTTGTCAGTTGCCAGTCGAATTCTTTGTAGTCAACTTCATCGGAAGAGAATTTTGTCATAATGCAATGAGAGTAATTTGATTTTATCCACTAATGTCAAAAAATCGTTAGGATTCAATTCTTCGGCTCTTTTTGATGCAACTTCACAGAGAAACTCATCTTTTGAAATAATCTTTTCGTTAATGTTTAATCTACGAAACAAGGAATTTAGTAATACTTTTCTTCTTCTATTAAAAGCTAGTTTCACAAGCAATTTCAAAAGTTGGTAGTTTGCATAATTTACCATATCTTTACTGATCTCCATTTTAACAACTGTGGAAAAGACTTTCGGTGTGGGGATAAAACAACTGGGCGGTACATCAAATAATTTTTCAGAATGTGTAAAAATTTGAATAAGAACCGAGAGTATTCCATAGTCTTTAGTCTTTGGCTTGGCAATAATCCGATTGGCAACTTCCCTTTGTACCATCAAAACAGCTTTCTTGTAAAATTCTCTTTGCTCAATAAATTTAAATAGAATTGAACTTGTCAAATAATATGGAATATTTCCAACCAGTAGAATGTGTTGCTTGAATTTTTCAAACCATTCGCTTTCATTTAAAAGAAGATAATCTTGAAAAAGGACATTAAAGTATTTATTCCTTGTATGCGATTCTATTGCTCTTAGCAAGCTTTGAAAAGTTCTATCGATCTCAACTCCCAAATAATATATAGGGAGGGTAGAGAGTATTTGTGTTAAAATACCTTTACCGGGTCCAATTTCCAACACAAGTTCGTTCTCGCTCAATTCAAGTGAATTGATTATCTTTCTTGCAATGTTAGCATCGACCAAGAAATTTTGTCCTAACGATTTTTTGGGGGTCGATGGAGCAGAAATCATTTCCTGTTAAATATTTTGGAACAAAGAGCCGAGCTTATGATAAATACCCTCCATCGACTGAGAGATAACTTTCGTATCGGATATCACAGAAATAAAAGAAGTATCACCATTCCAACGTGGTAAAACATGGAAATGTATATGCTCCGGTAGGCCAGCACCAGCAACCCGACCAATGTTTATCCCAATATTAAAACCGTGTGGCTTAAATGCTTTCTTCAAAACATTTGTGCTTGTTCTTACAACTGAAATCAAATCCAACAATTCATCGTTTGTTAAATCATCCAAAGTTGGGGTATGCTTAATTGGGCAGACAAGCAAATGACCTGCATTATAGGGAAATTTATTTAGCAAAACAATGGTATGTAATGTGCGAAAAACCACGAGTCTTTGCTTTGCCTCTTCGACCTTTTCAATAGCCTCGCAAACAAAACAGATGGGTTCCTTCCCCTCATCTTTAAAGGATTCAATGTATTGCGAGCGCCAAGGAGACCAAAGTATCTCCATAAAAACCCCGGGTTTGAATCTCAAAAAAAACGCTTACACAAAAATTTGTGTAAGCGCTGGTTTAGCGTATAAACATATTTTACAAGGAAAAACGTATATCCACTCCGGCTTGGATAGCACTCACTTTCCAAGATTCAACATTGTTAACATTTGTTACACCTAAGTTGTAAAAGATACCAGGAATAATGTCTATCTTTGTCCCGGTAATTATTTCATACTGAACACCGAACTTAAGAGAAAATCGAACTGAGGATTCTTTAACATCTGGATTTTGGCTTGTTGGTCTTGCTGGTGGCCCGTCCCAGGAAATAATTGTCCTATCATTGTTTTCATATCGTTTTACTCTTGGGTCTTCAGTCCTTTTGAATTTCACATTATCTGGTTCGATAAGTTCCATTTTTTGAAGCAAATTACTTTTCAAAACAATATCAAAAGTCGGTCCACCAGTAACAACCAAACCATAAGCGATATTAAATTTATACATTGCCTCTACTGTCAACATACTATAATCCACCTCAAGGGTGTGCCGTGTCGAAGATAAGACAGTAGTGTATCCACCTTTATTATCATCAACTAAGGAGGGGTAAGTATCGCCCTCTTTAATGAATGAGGAAGGCATAGAGTTGAAAATAATTCTTCCAACAAGCGAATGCTTGGAAGTAATACCGCCAAGTATTTGCTCGTAAAAAGCTCCGATGAAAAACCCATTTGAAGAACCATTGGTAAAGAAAGGACACAAGGGGTCATCTGCAAATGATGCTAAGTTGGCAGAATGAATTGAACGGTTAAAACCAGAAACAGGTCCTAAATAT
>JBKBVP010000211.1:0-3534 GCA_046289495.1 Candidatus Kapaibacteriota bacterium
ATGAACGATTTCTATTCCTCGCTTGATAGTGCATTGAGTGAGTTTACAAAAAAAGTAGATTATTTGATGAAAAAAAAGAATGGCGAGGAGATATGGGTTAATTGGTCTTTTACCTTCTCCCCTACCGAGGGGCTAATCTACGCAATTGGTCGTGATGTAACCTTGGAAAAGCGTGCAGAAATTGAAGAACGTATCAAAGCTAAACAAATGATCCTGGCCGAGCAGATAACACGTGAAGCCAGCGAATTTAAGTCCTACTTTATGAACAAGTTCAGCCATCAATTACGCAATGCACTGACCACTATCTCTGGTTACCACCAAATTCTCCTACAAAATCAAAATGCTTTTGATGAAGAGACAAAAGTATTTTTAGACCTTGCAGTAACTGAAACCCAGAAACTACTAAGCTCGTCGACAGATTTGTTTGATGTTGCTGAACTTGGCAAAGAGGGTTCAAAAATTTTAAGTACTATTAACATTTGCAATGTGATGAACGAAGCAGTAGTTAATTTCTTAAAGAGGTATCCAAATAAGAAGCTTAACTTGCAATTTGAGGAAGAGAGTATGAATGTCGCCGTAGCAAGCGACAGAATTGAGCTTCGACGAGCATTTGAATATCTCTTCCTTGCATTTATCTATGACATGGCTGAAATAAAATTCCAAGTTCAAGTAATCGACAACAAAGCCGAAGGTAATGTTGAAATTCAGATGCTTGCTTCGCCAAATCCAAGCGTCTCGAAAATGATAACACTTTACAACGAGAATTTAACTAATCTTATGGAAGCAATTAAATACGACATCGACGATATTCTTTTAAATATATCTTTGTTCGCTTCAATGATTAGAATTTTGAATGGTCAAACTAAATTCGACTCTCTCGGCTCCGATGGCAATTATGTATCTATAATCTTACCCAAGACTCAATAGCCTGTAACCTTTCTAAAATTAATTTGTTATAATTTTTTTATTGAAGGGTTTATATGAAGGCACTAATTTTTTTCCTTTGCTCTGCTTTTATTCTACTCTCTTGCGAGAAAGCCGCTACTGATGTTGATACACCTATTAGGCCATTGACGGAAGATGAACAATTTATAATCTCCTCGTGTAATGATTTTGCATTTCGTCTGTTCAAAAAAAAGTTAACGAATCCAACAGTGATGGTAATGTCTTTATATCCCCATTGAGTGTATCTGTCGCTTTGAGTATGACGTTGAATGGTGCATCGGGTGAAACTTTCGAAGCGATGCGAAATACGCTCGTATTCGATAAATTCTCTTTGGAGCAGGTTAACTCTGCTTTCAAAGAAATGCTACCTCTTTTGTCCGATATTGACAAAAATGTAATTCTAAAAATTGCAAATTCAGTTTGGGCAAGAGAGGGTACTGATTTCAACGAAAAGTTTTTAAATGATTTAGAAAATTATTACAATGCTTACTGCAAAGTTCTGAATTTTTCTAATCCAGAAGCAAAAAACGTAATTAATAATTGGGTCGAACAAACAACTAATGGTAAAATCAAAGAAATTGTTAAGGAAATTCCTTACTACGCTGTTATGTACATCATTAATGCAATCTACTTGAAAGGGATTTGGAAATATTCTTTTGATAAAAGCAAGACCAAGGACAATTTCTTTGTTATTGACTATGAAAACGAATCAATTTTACTAAAGACAAAGTTTATGACACAGGTTCGAGATTTCTACTGTTATACCAACAGTGAATTCTCTGCAATACGGCTTACCTATGGCAAAGGTTCCTTTGCTATGGTATTGATACTCCCGAATGCAATAACGAAGGTGAATGACTTTATAAATTCCTTCGACAGAAACAAATGGGATAGATGTTTGAAGAATCTTAAAGAAACAGAGCAAGTTACTCTTCATATGCCAAAATTCAAATGTGAGTTCGAGGTCGGCTTGAAAGAAATCCTCTCTGCTATGGGAATGAGCATTGCATTTACCGAAAATGCAGACTTATCTGGGGTTTGTAAAACTCTGCGTTGTAAAATCACTGATGTGAAGCATAAATCTTGTATTGAAGTCGACGAGGAAGGCGCAGAAGCCTCTGCTGCAACTTCTGTAGAGATAAGCTACACTTCTCTCAAGCCAACATTTCTTTTCAGTAGGCCATTTGTGTATGTTATCTACGAGCAGAATACCGGCGCAATTTTCTTTATGGGGAAGTTGTTCAATCCAGCATTAAATTAAAAATCTTGTGGCGAGATAGCTTTAATTTTGTTTGTTAATTCCAAAGTCTATCTTCCACTTGTGCTAATTAATTTTCCATTTTCTCTATGCTGTTTGGGTCGATTTTTATTATTTTACTTTTTCACAATCTTGCATTACGATGAAACCACTTAGAATATGTTTCCTATGGCATCAGCACCAACCCTATTACAGAAAAGAAGGGAAGTTTATACTCCCGTGGGTTCGCTTCCATGCAATAAAGGATTATTTAGATCTGCCTTCTATTTTGTTTGAATTTCCCGAAATAAAGCAAACATTTAATATCGTCCCATCTTTACTTCTGCAAATTTATGAATATACTCACCTTGGTGCTACAGACAGAGTGCAAGAGCTTTCTTACAAGTTGCCGACTTCACTTTCAATGGATGAGAAGCAAGAAATTTTGAAACAATTCTTTGTTTGTAATTACCAAAATTTGATAGCAAAATATCCTCGTTATCTCGAGCTTCACAACAAGGCAAATTCTAATGTTGAATTTAGCGAGCAAGATTGGTTGGACTTGCAAGTTTGGTACAATCTTGCTTGGCTTGGGCATCTCACTCGACAGCGGGCACAATTCAAAAGATATTTCACAAAAGAAAAGGGCTTCTCCCAGAAAGAAAAAGAATTACTGCTCGATGAACAGCTCAAGTTGATGAACGAAATTGTTCCAGTATTGAAACAATTAAATGATTTAAACCAAGTTGAGCTAAGTGTTTCTCCGTTCTACCATCCAATATTGCCATTGCTTTGTGATGCATCGATTGCAAAGGTCGCTTTGCCAGAATTGAATCTTTCAGAGCCGATTTTTGAGTTTCCTCAAGATGCAGAAATTCAAATCTACAAAGGAAAACAGTATTTTAACGAAGTTTTCGGTTTTGAACCCAAAGGTATTTGGCCCTCGGAAGGTTCTTTGTCCACAATAGTGTTGGATTTGATGCTCAAGCTTGATTTTACTTGGACAGCAACCGACCCTAAACTTTTGTTTCGTACAACTGGCATCCAAGAAGAATTAGTGCAATATTTTCCGCATCTTTACGAGAAGGACGACAAATGGATTGCCCTTTTCTTTCGAGATACTCTTCTTTCTGATTCCATTGGTTTTACATACCATCATTGGAAGCCAGAAGATGCTGTATTCGACTTTGTCACTATTTTGAAAGGTATTCGTAATCGAATTATAGATAGATTTGGTGAGGAGTCTCTCGATATCGCTTGCGTCCCAATAATATTAGATGGTGAGAATTGTTGGGAATATTACGAGGGTAATGGTTTGCCCTTTTTAACTTTGCTCTATCGTACAATTTCCG
>JBKBVP010000212.1:0-3508 GCA_046289495.1 Candidatus Kapaibacteriota bacterium
ACCTTTTTTCATACTATCCCGGTAATCTATTGAAAAAGTTGTAAACGAGGATATTATCTTTTACATTTGCCAACTCCATTGGGGTACCAGTAGCAATAATAGTTTTGGCAGATTTGTCGAGCATTACCACTCTATGACTTATCCGCATAATACTTGCAAGGTCGTGTGTAACGACTATCATAGTAATACCAAGAAGTCGGTTCAGATTAATTATCAATTCATCGAGGGAAGCAGAAGTCACGGGGTCCAATCCAGATGAAGGTTCATCAAAGCAAAGTATTTGGGGGTCGAGAGCAAGTGCTCGTGCAATTCCAGCTCTTTTACGCATCCCGCCACTAAGTTGAGAGGGCAAATATTCCTCGTACCCGGACAATTGAACAAGTTTAAGCTTGAGACGAATTATTTGTTCAATTCTATCCTCCGAAAGCTTTGTATATGCTCTCAAAGGCAATTCAATATTCTCGTACAATGTCATCGAAGCAATCAAGCCGCTCGATTGAAAGAGAACACCAAAGCTTTTCAAAATTTCATTCCGCTCTTTGTCTTTTGCCCTCGTAAGATTTCTTCCATTGATGATTATCTCCCCAGAAGTTGGTGTTTCCAAGCCAATTATCTGGCGTAGTAAGGTGCTTTTGCCACAGCCACTGCCACCGACTATGACAAATATCTCGCCAGGATATATCACGAAATTTATATCTTTCAAAATTATTTGATTGTCGTATTCAACAGATAAATTTTTTACTTCAACTATCGGATGCATGATTCCCTTTTGCCAATTTAATAGCAGCTTTTACAAAACCACCAGATTTTTCGAGCAAACCCAATGCTGTTTCTCTTTCCACACCAGCAAGCAACATAACCAGAGCTACCTTTACCGAGCCATCGGATTTTGCTAAAACTGCTTGCGCAGTTTGGTAATCAACATTGCAAATATCCATAATAATTTTTTTTGCACGCTCGCGCAGTTTGTTGTTCGTCAATTGCAAATCCACCATAACATTGCCGTAGGTCTTGCCTAATTTAATCATCGAGGCAGTGGAAAGCATATTCAAGACAAGCTTCTCCGCAGTACCGCTTTTCAATCTTGTCGAGCCTGCAATTACCTCTGCTCCGACAACGGGACAAATATAAACATCTGCTACGACACCAAGCTCCAACACCTTTTCAATGGGCGATGATGCAATAAATATCGTTATAATACCTCGGTTTTTCGCTTCTGATATTGCTCCCCTTACAAAGGGCGTTCTGCCTGATGCAGCAAGACCCACAACAACGTCCGGCGGCTTAATGCCATACCTTTCAATAGTTTTTCTTCCCTCTTCGATGTTATCCTCGGCTCCCTCTTGTGCGCGAAAAACAGCTTCTTTTCCCCCAGCAATGATACCTTGAACCAATTCTGGGTCTGTCCCAAATGTTGGAGGGCACTCCGCTGCATCAAGAATTCCCAATCTACCACTGGTACCCGCACCTACATAGAACAAGCGACCCCCCTTTTTGAATGCATCAACTATCAGCTCGACAGCCTTTGCAATGTTTGGTATCTCTTTTTCAACTGCAAGTGGGACTTTTTTGTCCTCCTCATTTATGATTTTCAATATCTCCTCTGTCGAGGCTGTATCGATATTTCTCGAGCGTGGATTGTTTTGTTCTGTAGCCAAGAGTGAAATTTCATTAAACAATTCGTTTCCGTCCATAATCGAGTACAATGATAAATTCAAAAATAACAATTTCTTCAGTCTTCAAAGATTACATCGCTATCTGGCAACCACAGATGTTTGCTTAAATCGACCCTATCCTCTACGAAAGTAACACCTTCGGATATGAGCAAATCCCTCATAAATGTTGGGGGTGGAAAATACTTGCTTCCAGTGAGTTCACCCTTGCGATTGACAACTCTATGAGCTGGAATATCAGTTTGTTGAAATGCAATTGAATTTAAAGCCCAGCCCACCATCCGTGCAGAAATTTTCATCCCCAAGACCCGCGCAATGTGACCATAAGTAGAAACCTTACCTTTCGGTATTTTTCGAACTATCTCGTACACCCTTTGGTAAAAATCGCTCTCTTGCATTTCAATCAGGCTTTACAACAACAATTGTTAAGTCGTCGTACAAAAATTTATTATTTTCAAAAAAACATACCTCGGAGAGAATTTTTTCCGCTAAACTATTTGGTTGTAAATAGTGATTTTCTTTTAGTACCTGAATTAATTTATCCTCAACTGAAATAATCTTTCCATTTTGATAATGCTCAACCACACCATCGGTTATGAAAAGAAACACATCCTTGGCGGAAAAATTTATCTCTTCGCTTCTCAAAATTTGTGTAAATGTCTTCCCAGAGACAATCCCAAGAGCAACCCCATCTGGTAGTATTTTTTTTATCTCATTGATTTTGCTATCGTAATAATAAAGTCCAAGATGCCCGGCACGGACTATTTCTGCTTTTTTCAATTTTGCATCGAATTGACAAACAATAGTAGAGATGAAATAATTTCTCTCGATATTCTCGTAAAGTAGTGCATTTGCTTTGGCAACCATCTCAAGTGGGGACAAATGGAAATTGTGCAGAGTGCGAAGTATGCCTTGAATTTTCGACATATATAAAGCAGCGGAGGTACCTTTACCACTAACATCACCTACAACAAGGGTAAATTTTTCGGAACCAGTTAAAAAGTCGAAGAAATCGCCGCCGACCTCGAGCGCTGGAATTGTTAAAGCAGCAATGGAGAGTCCATCAAGTTTCGGCATATGCTTTGGAAGCGAAGATAGTTGAATGCGTTGCGCTATTTCCAATTCTTTCTTATATCTTTCTTGTTTGGCGAGTTCTTCGATAAGAAAGGAATTTACGATTGCAATAGCTATATTTTTTGAAACAATGTTCAAAAAATCAATATCTTCGTAAGTGTATTTGGTGTCCGAGAGTTTTTCACCCAAAAGCAAAGCTCCAACAGTTTTGTCTTGGTGTTTGATAGGACTGATGAGAAGGTAACCCGATTCAAAAAGTTCTCGTGCAATATCACCACCAATGATTTCTATTGGTGTCAATCCATTGCTTTTATCAGTTGCAGTGAATATTTTTTTGTAATTTAATTTTATACGGTGAAGAATTTCTTCGGATTCCTCTGTATAAAATTCTAAGACAGTCAAAGATTCGTCCTTGAAAACAAGAAGACCGACCTTTTTCACAAGCATTGAATTTGCCAGTTCGTTTAGCACACTTTGCGTAATATCCTTCAAATTCAAATTCCTTATAATCAATTCCGAGAATTCCATTGCAGTTTTCTTGTAATCGAATTGAGCTCTATAGAAACTCTTCTCCAAGAAGGAGTTTACTTGTTGCCTGATTTTTAGCAAAAGGAATACAAAAACAACAAAAAGTATAGCCAAAGCAATTTTTTCATACATTAAATTTCTCTCTGGGGGTAACGGTCGGCTTATAATCTCCAGTCGGGCACCACTGCGATGGACATTTGGAAATTTTATGGTGAGCGAACCAAGGAACGAGA
>JBKBVP010000213.1:0-3482 GCA_046289495.1 Candidatus Kapaibacteriota bacterium
GGTGCTTTAATAATTCCTGGCTATCCTGATGGCAGCGTTCTCGTACAAATTATTGAAAATAGATTACCCCATAATCCCGTTCTTAATTGGAAATTAACCCCTAAGCAAATCAGTGCTATCAGGAAATGGATTTTTGAAGGCGCAAAAAATAATTAATTTTAATTATTTTGTAATTTTATTATAGGTGTCATATGGAAAAAAGGTTATTATACTTCATTATTTCATTGATTTTTGTTTTTCTTAACTCTTGCGGAGAGAAAAAACAAATTGTTGAAATCAAAGAGCTTGCAACTTATGAGGACCCTATTTTAGGTTTTGCTATTAAATATCCAACAAACTGGGAAATCCAAAAATACCCTGGCGACCGATTTCTTGCCTTTACAACCAAAACTGTAATTAAAAGATTTAGGTCATTTGACTCTGAAGGAGAAAGTGGTGCAAAAATTGAACTTTTAGCAGTTAAGCTTGCCAATGGTCAGACCTTAGATTCTGTTATGGAAAAGAAACAATTCACACCAGAAACTTACTCCGCTCCCATTAAAGTTGTTGTTGATGGGGTTGAAGCCTATAAACAAACATATGAGTTTCCACTTGGCGATGGAATCTTTCAGGGTGAAATATATTATGCGCAAAAAGACCCACAAGTGGTTACAATCGTATCTTTCGAAGCTTTTGGTGGTACTTTTGAAACTTATAAACCATCTTTCGAACAAATATTGAACTCTATAAAACTTGCTTACATTCCACAGGTTTCACAGGATACACTCAAGAAAGTAGTTGAAGCACCACCACCGAGCTCTAATTTGATTGAGTACAAAGGAGAGGGATTTACAATTAAAATACCAGACAATTTTGATGTTCGAAATCCCAAGGTTGGAGGAGCAATAAAATCGTATCAATACATTGGGGAAAGGAGACTTGATTGCGATATAAGAATTGATATTTTTGATGCCTCTAAACAAAGTAAACTTGAGAAAATTGTTGAAGACAATAAAGCAAAACATAAAAATGTAGAACCCAAAAAGACCGAAATAAGTGGTCAAAATGCTTATTTCTTTGAATATAACCCCATACAAAACGTCCGAAGTCGAGTGTATTATGTTATCAACAATACTAAACTTTATCGAATAACAATGAATTGGTTTGTAGGCGAAGAACCTTTTTATAAACCAATTTTTGAGAAAAGTCTTTCTACATTTAAATTTCAATGATTTTTAATTTGGTTCCAAACCATAAGTTTAATATTTAGAGAAAGTTAGTTCATTTAACTTTTAAAATAACATTTTTTCAAATACAGTTAATTCGGTACCATTAATGAAATTACTTTTATTATCTTTGCCATTGTTTTTTGCAATTTTTGATGGAGCAGTATCACAGGATAAATTCAAATCAAAAGGTATAACCTATTTTTTTAGAAAAGATTATAAAGACTGCATTGAGAATTTAAATATATTTATTCAGCAAAATAATAATGATTCAGAGGCATTTTATTACAGGGCTTTGTGCAAACTTTATTTGAACGAATTTGACGAAGCAATACAAGATTTTACAAAAGCGATAGACTTAGGATTCAACACACCAGAAACTTACAACAATCGTGGTCTTGCTTTTCTGTATATTGGCGATTTTAAACTTGCATTGGATGATTTTAACAGTGCAATTGGACAGGATTCCAATTTTGCTGAAGCGTATACAAACCGAGCAACAGTGTATATTGAGATTTGTGAATTAGATGATGCATTAAATGACCTTCAGAAGTCAATTAAAATAAATCCAAATAATGTTTCGACTTACTACGAACTGGGACGTGTTCATTACAAGAAAAAGAATTATCAAGAAGCGATTGTAAATTTTAATAAGTGCATTAAGTTAGGTCTAAAAAACCCAAAGGTTTACTACAACCGAGGAAATTCATATTTTAAGTTGGGCAATTATAAAAAAGCCATAGAAGATTATACGAAATGCATTACCTTGGACTCTAACGACACCGAGGCTTTAAACAATAGAGCTGTTGCTTACGAGAATTTAGGATTGCGCGATAAAGCCAAAGAAGACAGGAAAAGATTAGCCAAAATTCTTGGAAATGAAAATTTATTCAAACCAATTGAAGAAGTTGAATTCATCGAACTGACTGACTCATTGCATTGCTTCAAACTTTCGGTACCTTCCCATTGGACGATTTTACAGAACAGTGAATCTAATAAGTCTGAATTAATAATCACACCAGAGAATATTTCATCTGTTAATGATTTCTATTCGACAGGGATAAAGATTGCGTTCATTCAAAATATGTCTGACGCATTTAGCGTTCGTACCTCGGGAGAAATTTTGGATTTTTGGAGAGGAAGTATAGAAAAGAATGTTCAAAGTTATTATTATTATAAATACTTACAGCAAAAGCTTTTCACACGCGGCGATTACACTGGGAATTTGTACGAGACCCTAGTTCAATATTGGCAAGATTCTTATTTGTTTCAATGTTACGAATTAGCACTTGCCAAGGATGATACTTTGTTATATGCCTTTTTCCAAGCACCTTCAAACCAATTCTCTTACTTTAGGCAAATCTTTGATAGGGTTTTAAGTTCGCTCATACCACTCAAGTAGTTCGGAAAACTTGATTTTTCCAAATAACATCCCTTTTAAGAATTACGAATGGAATAGCAAATTCGACAATTAAAAAGAAAAGCACTGCTAAAGGGACAAAGAGAAGTAATTTAGCTCTATTAAGGATCAAAAGAGAGGGAGAGATAAGCGCAAAATCCCCAACTATTCGAATAAACAAAAGTGAAAGAAAGCACAAAAAATTTCCTACAATTAAAAAGTACAACATCCCAGCCCAAATAGCAAATGAGGAGAGTACAAAGATTGCTGCTTTCCATCCAAGACTTAAACCACCTCGAGCCCATCTGTGGTGCTGTGCAAAGTATTCTTTTAAATTTTTACATGGCTTGGTATCAACTAATATGTCTTCATCAATGCAGTAATAAATTTGATATTTATTGTTGTGAAAAGCTTTTTGTAGTGCTAGGTCTTCTGTAACAGAAAATGGAATAGATTTATAACCGCCAAAATCAAGGTAGTAATCTTTGCGAAAAGTTAGATTGTTCCCATAACAGCCAAGTGGTTGATCTAACCCAACTCCGCCCATTGCCATTGTGTGCATATAAATCCATTCAATGGCTTGAATTTTATCAAACAATCTATTTCCAATAACATTTGTAAATGATGTAACAAAGCCAATTTTTCTATCTTTGTAAATTGGTAAAATTTTTTTAATCCACTGAGGCCGAATTTTGCAATCCGCGTCTGTTACAAAAATGATTTCACCACAAGAGTATTCCACACCCAAGTGCACTGCACCAGCCTTGCCGGGAATATTGAATTTCTCTGCATCATTTGCGACGTTAATTAATTTTATGTTGCTTTGATTATTTGCGTATTTTTGGACTATCTCTGCTGTTTTGTCTGTTGAGCGGTCG
>JBKBVP010000214.1:0-3478 GCA_046289495.1 Candidatus Kapaibacteriota bacterium
ATGTCGGGGTTATTTCCAAGTTCGTTAAAAATTAATTCGTACAATGTCCTTTTGTGCTCTATAATTTTGTCCAACCCAGTTTGTAGAATAAATTGTACTCCAGCATAAAGAGAAACAATTCCAGGTGTGTTTGGCGTACCAGCTTCATAATGAATCGGAAATCCCTCTGGTTGGAGTAATATCTCGCTTAATACACCGGTACCACCCACTTTTAAAGGTTTTAGGTCGATACCTTTACGAACGTAAAGCCCTCCAATCCCTTGCATTCCAAATAAAGATTTGTGACCGGTAAATGCGAGCATATCAATTTCCCAAGCAGTACAATCTATTGGAACAGCCCCAGCGGATTGGGAGGCATCAACAATGATGTAAGCGCCAGCTTTGTGAGCAATTTTTGCAATTTCCTTTATATCTAATACGACTCCAGTAACATTTGAACAATGGTTTACAATTACTGCACGAGTGTCGTCTCGAATTGCTTCTGCAAATTGTTGGGGTTCAATGTATCCATTTTTGTCGCATCCGACAACTGTGACGCTGATTTTTCCTTCCTTTTCCAAAGTTTTAACTGGTCTAATCACCGAATTGTGTTCAATTGCAGAGATGACAACATTTCCACCTTCGAGAGGCAAGCCTTTGATTGCTAAATTCAATGCCTCGGTGCTTCCCGAGGTAAATACAATTTGCAATGGGTCCTCAATGTTGAATAAATCCGCAAGCCGCGACCTACAAAGATAAATAATGTCATCGTCTTCTCGCTCCAAGCCAGTACGAGAAGCGTGGACAAGTGGGTTATTGAAAGTTGCCACGACGGCATCTTGGACTTCCTTTGGTTTTGGGTAACTTGTTGCTGCGTTGTTAAGGTAAATCATTTTAAATGTTTGTTTATTAAAACTGTGAAAGTACTCTCAAATCATTTTGGTAGAAGAGGCGGATATCATCGATTCCAGTCAAAAGCATTGCAACTCTCTCGATGCCCAAGCCAAACGCATATCCAGTGTATTCCTCGGGGTCGATACCGCCAGCTTTAAGAACGTTTGGGTGCACCATTCCACAGCCGGCAATTTCCAACCAACCAGTAAGTTTACAAACACGGCAACCTTCCCCTCGACACAAAAAGCAGCTAATATCCAATTCAGCGCTTGGCTCTGTAAATGGAAAGAATGAGGGTCGAAATCGAAAACTCAAATTCTCGCCGAACATTCTTCGCGAGAATTCTATCATTGTTCCTTTCAATTCTGCAAATGTAACATCATGATTTATGTATAGTCCCTCGATTTGGTGGAATTCTGCAAGAGAACGAGCAGAGATGGCTTCATTTCTGTAGACCCTCCCGGGCATAATGTGTCGAATTGGTGGTTTTGTTGCATGCATTACACGAATTTGCACAGGGGATGTATGAGTCCGAAGCAGCAACTTTTTGTCGGATTTTATGAAAAAAGTATCTTGCATATCGCGTGCTGGGTGGTCCGATGGAAAATTCAAGGCATCGAAATTGTGATATTCGTCCTCGATGTCTGGTCCCTCTGCAACTTTGAAACCGAGAGATAGGAAGATTTGTACCATTCTATCCATTGTTTGATAAATAGGATGCCTATGCCCGATGTAGTCGATACGTCCGGGCAATGTTAAATCTATTTTAGGTTTTCTCGATTCAGCGTGTGAAATTTTCTGCAAAAGCTCATTGAATCGATTCTCGGCAAAATTCCTCAAGTCATTTAGGAGTCGGCCAACTTTGGGTTTCTCCTCCTTTGGAAGTTCACGCATTTGGTCGAATAATTGCTGGATTTTCCCTTTTTTTACTAAAAACGTGTTCCGAAATCTTTCCAAATCATCGCGAGTACGCAATTCGAGCAGATGATTCTTAATCTCTTCTTCTACTTTTTTTATTTCTTCTATCATCGCTTTGAAAAAAAGCAAAATTAAGATTTAATAAACAATTTAGTTAATCTAATTTACAGTTATTAAAAAAAACAAGGGGCAAAACCCCTTGCTTAAATGGTATTTTCCAAAGATGAACAAATCAATTCAGAGCGTATTGGACTAATTTTGCAAACAAATCGGGCTTGTTCATTGCAAAGTCGGCAAGTATTTTCCGATTAATATCAATATTTTTCTTTTTCATAGCGCCGATGAATTGAGAGTAAGTAGTTCCATTTAACCTGCATGCTGCATTGATTCGAACAATCCATAACTGGCGAAAATGTCTCTTTTTTAGCCTACGGTCTCGATATTGATACTGTAGTGCTTTTTCAATATGGTGCTTTGCAATAGTCCAGACGTTTTTCCTGCGCCCCCAAAATCCTTTGGCAAGTTTAAGGAATTTTTTTCTACGTTCCCTCGATGCTACTTTGTTGACTGACCTTGGCATATCAACCTCCTTTCTTATAGCTCGGGGGGAGCATCGACCCCTTTCGCTAACTAATGTTGAACATAACTAAAATCGATTAAACTAATTATGCTAAACCGAGCAATTTCTTAATTCTTGGGGCATCACTGGGATGCACCAAATCCGTTTTCCGAAGATTTCTTTTGCGCTTCCTTTCCTTTTTAGTTAAAATATGGCTGCGATAGGCTTTCTCTCGCTTCAATTTTCCCGTTGCGGTCAACTTAAATCTTTTCTTTGCCGATGATTTGGTCTTTAATTTTGGCATTTTATATCCTTCACAAAATAAAGAGTTACAAAATTAAGAAATTTGAAAGTTTAAACCAAAATATATTTTTAAAATTTAGATTACTGAAGAAGAAGCAAACTAAATGCCATCACTCCCATACCGCAAATCAACCCATAGATAGCAACGTGGTGCTCGCCAAATTTTTCTGCGGTCGGCAAAAGTTCGTCCAAGGATATGAAGACCATTATTCCGGCGACAGCTGCGAGCAATATTCCAAATATAAATTGATTAAGAAAGTTTCTTAAAAGAATGTACCCTGCGATTGCGCCCAGTGGCTCGGCAAAACCCGAAAGAAAAGAGTAAACGAAAGCTTTCTTTTTACTTTGTGTTGCATAGTATATTGGAATAGAGACAACGATGCCTTCGGGTATATTGTGTATTGCAATTGCTATTGCAATGCTTATTCCGAGAAATGGATTGCTAAGCGCTGCGAAAAATGTGCTCAAGCCCTCGGGGAAGTTATGAATTGTTATTGCCAAAGCAGATAGCACACCAGCTCTAAGCAAGCGCTTGTTTTTAAAATATGCTACATCGGAATTTATTACACCGATTTCGTGGGGATTTTCAAAAGATGGTACAAATTTGTCAATTATAGCTATCAAAGCTATTCCAGCAAAGAATGCTACGATGGTGACTAAATATCCAGTAAATGCTCCCGAATGCTCCACCAGCGAATTTTTTGCCTGGCTAAACAACTCTATCATCGATACATATATCATCACTCCTGCGGAAAACCCCATAGAGCCAGCAAGATACTTTGCGCTAAAGTCCTTCGACAAAAACGCCAGTAAACTTCCAATACC
>JBKBVP010000215.1:0-3463 GCA_046289495.1 Candidatus Kapaibacteriota bacterium
CTGAAACAATAACGAATTATTACCTACCAAAAGATATAATTGTAAAAAAAATCTACTTGCCAGAGTATCCAACCGAGAACATACCAGGTGGAAGGAGAAAACCACTTGCTACCTCCGATTTAGTCCGCACAACTAACGAAGGAGTTGTTTTGGTAAATTGGCTTGGTCACGGAAACCCGAGGGTCTGGGCACACGAGGAGCTTTTTAATCGGGACCAAACCATCTCGCTTCTTACGAATAAGGATAAACTTTTCGTTGGCATTGCAGCAACTTGCGACTTCGGCCGATATGACATGCCAGAAACCAAAAGTGGTACAGAAGAATTGCTTTTTTATCGCAAAGGTGGCGCAATTGCATTTTTCTCCGCAACTCGTGCCGTTTTTACAACTGAAAATAGGATATTTAATCAAAATATTATTTCTGAACTCTTTAGCCGCAATTCAGATGGCAACTATCAAACAATTGGCAAAGCATATTTTCTTACTAAACAAGTCTCTATAAGCGACAATCATAGAAAATACATTCTATTTGGCGACCCGCTGATTACATTGAAGATTCCAGATAAAGTCATCAAACTTGACAAAGTAAACAAAATAGATTTAAATAGAGTCACAAGAGATACTTCGTTAGCTATAAAAGCATATTCTTTGTTGAATCTTGAGGGAAGCATAATAACGCCCAAAGATTCTTCTTTGGTCTCAAACTTCAATGGAATAATTGAAATTGTGATTAACGATGTTGGTTTCACAAAAATTGTTACTGATATAGATGGGACAAAGCATAACATTTACAAAGATGGTGGTACTATAGCAAAAGGTTTCAGTAAAGTAACAAACGGTAAGTTCTCTTGCGAGTTTTTTATCACCGACGAAGTTAGTTTTCTCTCTGGAAACATCAGTATTAGAATGTTTGCTTTCGATACAACAAATAACATATTTGCAAAAGGTCTTGAAAGCCGACTGAAAATTTCAGGTATCGACACAATAAGCACATTCAAAGACAATGAGCCTCCTGTGATTTCAATCTTTATCGACGACACTACCTTTAAACCAGGAGACATTGTAAGCAACCCCCCAACTTTGATTGTTAAGCTATACGACAATACAGCAATCAATACTACAGGTGTTGGGATCGGACACCTAATAGAAGCATGGGTCGACGGGGGCCAAGAATCCATTGATTTAACCAATGAATTCGAAAGTTTGGTTGATAATCCAAAAGAAGGTATAATAACAAAAGTTCTTCCAAAACTTGCTCCAGGGTCTCATACTGTAAAAGTAAGAGCTTGGGATATTTTTAATAATTATTCCATAGCCACAACTGTATTCAATATCTTAGATACAAGTGCTGGCATTTTTTTAATGAACCCAATTGTGAAACCAAACCCTGCAACGAATAATGTAACTTTTCGAATTCAACACAATATTAATGAACCATATGAAGTTGTCTTAGAGATTTTTAATATTTTCGGACAAAAGGTTTTCGAAAAAAGTGAAGATTTTAACAAATTGATGAATTTTGAGATAAGCTATCATTGCACAGACCAATTTGGAAATGGATTACCAACCGGAATTTATATTTATTCAATAAAAGCTAAAACAAGCAATAAAAATGCAAGCATTAACGGAAAATTTGCAATTGTTAGATAATATTTTCGTTAATAAATTTGATTTAGGAGGATTTATGAAACTACAAAAAGTTAAATCGCTAGCAATCTTGCTAATTTTAGTTTTCATTGCGAATCACCCACTTTTCTCCCAAGCTGGAGGAGCATCTGTCCTATTTATCTCAATTCCTCCAGACGCTCGTGCAAGCGGTATGGGTGAGGTTGGTACTGCAATAGCCGACGACATAAATGCCATTTATTGGAATCCTGGTGGGTTGGGCTTTTTAAATTATGTTCAAAAAGGCTTCGACCCAGAAAATTTAGTTCCCTTCCGTCAGATATCACTTTCCTTCTCAAAATGGCTGCCTATGTTCAACGCCGACCTTTACTACAGTTATGGAACCGTTGGACAATTCTTTGAGGCTTTAGATGGAACACTCACATTCAACTTTATCTTCATGCATTTAGGTGAATTCACTCGAACCGATATTAATGGAAATGCACTTGGGAAATTTCGCTCCAATGAATTTTCTATCGGTATTGCCTATGGTACAGAGGTTGCCAAGGATTTAGGCATTGGTGTTCAACTACGATATATTCAATCAAACCTCGCTCCCGCAAGCGCGCTTGCCGGAGGGGACGCAGGCATTGGAAGAACAGCCTCTTTCGACTTCGGTATTCTTTGGAAACCAAAGGAGCTGGAACTATTTGGGACAGACTTTGGCAACATCTTTTCGCTTGGACTAAATTTACAAAACGTTGGTCCTAAAATTACATACAGGAAAGAATCCGACCCCATTCCAACCACTCTACGGATTGGAACCGCTTTCAACATTCTCAAAGATGAATATAACGACCTTAAATTTGCTCTCGATATTGCTAAATTGCTTGTCTATAGAACAGAACTTACAAGCGACCCTGTACCAAAATCATTTATCACTGCCTGGAGAAATCCAGGTGTTGAATTGTCTTTTGGAGCCGAATACTGGTATGAAAATCTTGTGGCTCTACGCGCTGGTTATTTCACGGAACCCTCTGCCCTTGGTAATCGTAAATACTGGAATTTTGGAGCAGGATTGAGATACGACATCTTTCGTTTAGACTTCAGTTTTATCAATCCTGTCGAGGAGAATCATCCACTTGCCAATACAATGAGATTTTCTTTGTTGATTGACTGGAAGTAAGCTAAGGAAGGTTGAGATTTTAAAAGACCCGGGCTCGGTTTAATTATCGAGCCCATTTTTATTAAAATATATACATAAATGCCAATTGAACACGGATATTATTTACACTTTCAGTATAAATAATTTTCCCTTTGTCATTTCTATTGACCTTCCCAAAATTAGCTTGCATAAATTCCAACTCGCTTGCAATTTTTACCTTTCCAAATGTAAATTGAATCCTAGGTGAAACTCTTAGCAAATCATAAACGTCTTCGCCACGACCGTAAAAAACACTGTAGTTTTCTTTTGTACCGAGGTTCTTAGAATATCCACCAAAAAGGCCAAATTCAACATCTTTACCATACGAAATATCTGCCCACAAGCTTAGATTCCTATTCGGAGTATACTCCCACTTGTCTTTTGAGCTATCAATAACAGCATAGCCACCAAGCATAACCATCTCTGCCAGGTTTTCTCCAAATATCCCCTCGGCTTTAAATTGGAATTTATCGAATGCAAATTTTATAAAACTAATAAAAGATAAACCTTCGACTATTTCATCCGTGGCAACATTTTTTGCAGTCTTTATTCGTGGTGCAAGTCTTTTGTAATCGACACCAGCACCCAAAAGTGAATTATTAAAAAGCTTGATTTGAAACTGTGCATTTAAGTTTGGAGTGGCGGAATTTCTTAT
>JBKBVP010000216.1:0-3456 GCA_046289495.1 Candidatus Kapaibacteriota bacterium
TTTAAAACCGATTCCGGTTGGAGTACACCAATAAATCTGGGTACGACAATAAACACACCCTATGCAGAGCGCTCGCCATATCTACATCCCGATGGAAAAACATTGTACTTCAGCAGTGATGGCCACCCGGGTCTTGGCCGGCTTGATGTGTTTAAATCGGTCCGCGTCCGGGAAGACTCATGGACGGAATGGAGCGAGCCAATTAATCTCGGAAAAGAAATCAATACAATTCTTGATGATTGGGGATACAAGATTTCTCTACGTGGCGACAGTGCTTTCTTTGCAAGTCATTGGAGAACAGATGGCTACGGCGGATGGGATTTATACACTGTCGCTTTACCAAAATTTGCTAAGCCTCAGAAATTTGCTACTGTTCGAGGCAAGATAATAGACCATACGGGTAAATTTCTCTCTGCAAAAATTAACATAGAAGACCTAACAACTGGTAAAAATGTTGGTTCTTACACAAGTTCGACCGAAGATGGTTCTTTTCTACTTGTTTTACCGCTTGGGAGGAATTATGGGTACTATGCCGAAAAGAGCGGTTATTTCCCTTTATCGAATAATCTCGATTTGACATACTTCGAACGGGACACAAACATTTTCTTGGATTTAATAATGTATCCTATTGATTTTCTTGTGGAAAGGCAAAAAAAAGTGCGGTTGAACAATATTTTTTTCGATTTTGACAAGTATGAATTAAAACCAGAATCTTTTCCCGAATTAAATCGTGTGGTAAAAATTTTGAACGAAAACCCCGATTTTCGAATTCATATCGAGGGTCACACCGACAGCATAGGCACAAATGAATACAACTTGCAACTTTCCCGAAAACGGGCGGAAGCAGTACGAAATTACCTCGTTGCAAAAGGTATCGCAACCTATAGAATAGCTATTTTTGGCTTTGGCTCGACTATACCCATCGCTACTAATGAGACTGAGGAAGGAAGAGCATTAAACAGAAGAGTCGAAATATGGTTCGTCCGAAGATAGCCTTTTCAAAATTATTCTTCTATTACACAATTCGATCTCTCTCGTATCATTTGTCGCTATGACAATTATTTTACCCTCTGCTTTGAATCTAATTAGAAAGTCCATAACTTTTGCGATTCCACTTTCATCAAGATTCGTAAATGGTTCGTCTAGGAAAAGCAACATTGGATTTTGAAGAAATGCCAGGACATATTTCATTCTTTGCTTCATACCCGAGGAGAACTCTCTTATTGTTTTATCCAAAGCTTTCGTCAGCTCGAAATATTCAATCAACTCCATCGCAAGAGATTTATCAAACCTCGTCCCTTTTATTTTGAATGAAATTTCCAGAAATTCCATTGGCTTGAACTCTTCGAAAAGAGTAAGATAAGGGGCCACAAAAGATTGAATATCCCTTTGTTTGCTTGCTGGTAAAATCGAATCGTTTATTTTTAGAAAAACACTACCCTCTGTAGGAGCAATCAAATTGGCAAGCAATTTCAATAGTGTAGATTTTCCACTTCCGTTTGGTCCTAAGATACCAAAAACATCATTGTTAGATATCTCGAAAGTAAGATTCCGAAAAACGTAATCTATACCATTGTAAGTTTTAGATACCTCGTTTGCAAGTAATAAAATCCTATTCATAATATTACAAACTTATGAAAAAAACCAACTTAGAAACGCACTTTAAAACTATCGATGTAACATTTTGTTAATTATTTGTGTTATTAAAAATTAATTTATTAAATTAGCAAGTTTATTATTATGGTGTATCTATGCGAGGATTAATTATTATCTTAGTTGCTTTTTTTACTATAACAGAATTTACATATTCACTTGTAAACTTAATATCCCCTGTGAATAACTTCCGTTGTCAGGATTATTCAGTTGAGTTTGTATGGGAGCCATATCCAGGTGGGGTACGCTCCTACACACTACGTGTATCTAGATACCCAGACCTCTCAAATCCAGTTCTCGACACATTAAACTTGACAACGACTTCAGTCGTTGTGAATCTTCCTGGAGCAAATGTTCAATACTATTGGCAAGTTCAAGCTATAATCAATCCGAATCCTTTGCAATTGGATACATCCAACATATGGACTTTTACAACAATGCCATATCCACCATCCACAATAGAGCCACAAAGCAACTCTAATTGTCAACCTTTGACTGTACATTTCCGCTGGTCTCCCGTAAATGATGCTCAAAGCTACCGAGTTCAGATTTCGAATACTGAATGGTTTTTGAATATACTGAAAGATACTGTTGTCACAACCACCCAGGCAGATATTAAAGTTCCAAATTGGGATACAAAGTATTTTTGGAGAGTATCTGCAACCACAAATTATGGCTGTACTACTCACTATTCTATTGTAGATTCCTTTAAAACAAATAGAACACCGCCTACCCTTTTGGAACCAGCTGACTCTACCAATTCAATTTGGGGTCCAATCCTTTTTGCTTGGGATGTCCCAACTAATGCAAATGTATACAATCTTCAGATTTCAACACAACCAGATTTCGGCGTTATTCTTTACGACGAAATCAGTTCAAACAAATCATTAACAAAGTTTATCAATGATTATAACACAAGATTTTATTGGAGAGTGAAAGCTGTACACAACGACTGCGAGACTGATTTTTCCACTGTCCGAACCTTCCTCACGGCATACGAGCCACCAACAAACCTCTCGCCTCCAAACGACACGTTTTGCATTTCCAATCTTGTAACTCTTAGCTGGGGCCGTGTCAATGGAGCTACCTCCTACCGGCTTCAAATATCTCAATTCGATACATTTGACTTAGCCAAAATTGTTATAGATACCTTGGTTACTTCCAGACAATTTACATATTATTTTGACAAAAGCTTACAATATTACACCTGGCGCGTTCGTGCAGAGGATTCTCAGAACACTGGAATATGGTCCGATGTGAATCGCTTCCAAACCACATTTGCTCCGCCAAAACATATTCAACCTGTAAACGGACAGGAAACATCTATAACAGTGAAACTTGCTTGGGAAAGAGACATACCCTTTAGTACTTTCGAATTGCAAGTCTCCGATACCAACAATTTCAATCTACTTCTCCATAGAATCTATGACTTAAGTGGATTAACGACCGACACCTTGACAATTAAATTACCTCATTTCAACAAAAAGTATTGGTGGAGATTAAGGGCCTCGGATGCTTATTGCAAATCTGATTGGTCCACTCCTAGGTATTTTGTTACAAAACTACAAAAGCCGAATCTCTCCTCGCCCCCCAACAATGCCAAAAAGCAACCTTTGAAAATAACTTTTCAATGGGATAAACCCGAAGGCTGGGAAACTTTTGAAATCATTATCGCCAAAGATTTAGATTTCCGAAAAATTCAAACAGGTAGAAACGGAATAGTCACAAACTCGGTGACTATTTCAGAATTTGAACCATCTACTCAGTATTTTTGGAAAGTTCGTGCGATTAACATGGAGGACA
>JBKBVP010000217.1:0-3444 GCA_046289495.1 Candidatus Kapaibacteriota bacterium
TAAAAGGTACGCGCTCTGCATCATCAATCATGAACTTAATGCCCGAGATTCCACAAACATTTGCGATTTCGTGTGGGTCCGATAATGTTGCAACAGTTCCGAATTTAACAGCATTCTTGGCAAATTCTGCCGGAGTAAGCATAGAGCTTTCAATATGTACGTGAGAATCGATGAATCCTGGAAGTATGTAGTTGGTATATTTCTCATTTCTTTCGTGGGTGATTTTTGTGATAACTCCGTTTTTCACGTAAACGGTTCCAGGAAAAATCACTTCGTTGAAAACATCAATAATATTGCCGTTAATTGAAAATTCCATTTTTTCTATGGCCTGTAGACATATTTTTCAGAAAAAGTCGGTGGAGAGTACAGTCGAAAATCTCCAAAGCCGCTATAATCGACGAAAATAAAAGTTCTGGAGGAATAATTCCATATTTCATAATTTCGATTATAATTAAAATCGGTTTGCTTCTGAATTGTTGCTGGTGCGCCCAGGACAACGTAGACCATTCCTCTGTCGGTCATCCAGCCTTCGATATATGATTTAAAGTTGCTATCGGCATAGTAAATGCGCTCGTAATATTCTTCGAATGCTTCGTTATATTCTGTTGATGGGCTCGGGTCCAACTTTTTCCAAAAGTCAAGGAATCTTGCTAGCTTTTCTTCTTTGATTGATGCTTGATTAATGTAGTCTATATCAGATTGATATGCTACATATTTCAATTGTTTTACAGATTTCTCAAGATTGGCTAAGACCTTGTTTTCGAGGCTGGGAGTGATTTCAAAAGTTCTCTCGGATACAGCTATTATGTCCGTATCTTTGAATGTAGAGTCTAAAGTATTGGATTTTTTTAAAGCAAATACTTTTAAGATGTAGCTTCCCTCTTTTGGAAGCAGCTCTCTTTGGAGCGGGAAATATATTTGGTCGTTTTGTTTTATTGCAAGGCGTAACCTTTTACTTCTTGCAACTTCTTTACCTTTAAAATTTGTAATTGTGTAGACTATGTCAACTGTATCAAATAGGTAATTGTTTTGATATGTTTCAAGGAATAAAAAACATCTTTTTAGATCTCCCAAATTATCGGACAAAAATGGGGTGATTTTGAATTCACCATCAATTTCTTCTACATCCGATAGAAACATAATGCCCGAAATGGCAAAATCGTATTTTGAAAAATTCAATGCATTTGTCGATCGACTTTTGGTATACTTAATCGAAGTATTCTTGTCGTAGAATGAAATCTCGAGGAAATATTTTCCCGATTGTATTTCAAAACTTTCATAAATGTCTTTAAATTTTCCAGAAAAGCCAAGTGTTTCGATCTGTTCAGGCTCGTTTACTATTTTGGTTATTGTTTTACTCTGTAAAACTTTATTAACCGAGTCCTTTATGGTTATAGTTAAATTTATTTCTGAGGAGTACGAGTTGATATTTTTGACAAAACTCAATGATGAGTAAGGAATTAAAATAAATACGTCAATACGAGAAAGGCTATCATTATTATTTGATTTAAAACATATTGCGTCGAAAAAAAATGGTGATTCTCCCTTTCCATTGGTTACATAATAAGTGATTATGAGCGTAAATGTCAATAGATAAAGTAAATTCTTCATTCTATTTGAAGTATATTCCATTAGGTGTAAACGATAAGATTAGGATTAATATTGCAAGTAAACCAAGTGTAAACCTAAATGAACTTATGGAACTGGAGTTGGGTATGTATGGATGGGGGAGTTTTATAAAAATTCTTGTTATGATTGCCCAGAATAGCCAGCCGCCCCAGGCTTCGAACCAAAAAGGTATCAATTGTTTAAGGTTCCGAAGTAAAGGCACTAAGTGGTCTTGCATCCAGATATACAAAGGTGAGGGGTAATCTACTTGCTCCAGAAGTGTAAGTAAAGAGCTAAACACCGAGCCAAGCCCAAAAAGCATTATCAACCACCACAGAAATCGTGCGATTGTATATTGATGTTTCCCAAAAAGGGCGTAGAAAATATGTCCTCCGTCAAGCTGGCCAAATGGTAAAAGATTCAGTAGTGTAACGAAAAGTCCAAACCAACCTACACAAAGGAAAGGATAGTGATAGATTTCGTTCATTGGGGGTATCCAACTGCCTGGGTTGGTAAACAATTTTGAGAAGATGAAAAAAATAAGGTTATCACCAAAATGAAGACCAGTACTTGGAATTTCACCGTTAAAATTTGTAAGATATTCCGGATGAATTGTGTAAATAAATTCTTTTGGTGGTAGTGTATTAAATCCGATTGCGAGTATAGCTACAGACACAAGAAAACCAGCAATTGGTCCGGCTATTCCTATGTCGAAGAGTGCTTTTCTATTAGGTATAGGCGAGCGGGTAGCAATTACAGCACCAAAGGTACCAAAAGGATTTAATAAATCTGGAAAGGGAACTGGAATGAAGTAGGGTAGAGATGCATCGACTTTATGAATCTTTGAAGCTATAAAATGACCCATTTCGTGGGAGGTAAGAAATAACATCACCAAAAAAGCGTATGTAAGACCATAATGCCAATTTGCAACATCGAGATAGTTTTTCATGTGCCATTGTGTTCCAGCTATTGTGGTCGTAATAAACGTAAGAAGAAAAAGTAATAAATGTAACCAAAAAGGGGATTTATTCTTTAAAATTTTGGGTTGCCTATACGGAATAAATTCATATTCTTTCATAACTTGAAATATATTTTATAAATTTTTCAATACTTCCGTCGAAATATTGAAACAGCATCGAAACACCCAATAGAATCAATGTTAAAAACCAAATTAAGAAAAAAAGAGTAAAAGTTAACAAGGAGTTAATTATTTCCTTTATTTGTTGATACCTTTTGGCTTTGCCAAAAAGATAAATTATTTGAATCGTGGAGGTTAACATAAAGAAAAATAAAGAAAGAATTTTTATGTCTAATGAGTATCTGGTTTCGATTCTAAGAAAAAAAAGAGTAGAGGCGAAATATATTGAGAAAAGTAAGGTGGTTAAAAAAATTGAAGAAATGACAAGTTCTTCTTGGCTATTACCAAGACGCAATCTTTTGGCTAATGTAAAATGTAGGCTCCAAATATTCCAAAGGAGTTTTGAGATAAGTTTGAACATAAAAGTTACTATAGTGGAATTTCAGGCTTCATTTGGGGAAATAAAATGACATCTCGAATTGATTTTTGATTTGTTAATAACATTACAAGTCTATCGATTCCTATACCCAATCCACCAGTGGGTGGCATACCAACCTCAAGTGCATATAGAAAGTCCTCATCGATTATCATTGCTTCGTCGTCACCTTTGGCCCTAAGTCTTGCTTGCTCTTCAAATCTTTCTCTTTGGTCTCGTGGGTCATTTAATTCAGAGAATGCATTGGCAATTTCGAAACCATTAACAAAAAGCTCGAAGCGTTCGACAAGGCCCTGCTCGCTCCTGTGCTTTTTTGCTAATG
>JBKBVP010000218.1:0-3427 GCA_046289495.1 Candidatus Kapaibacteriota bacterium
AGAATAAGAAATTAAATTTAGAAAAATTTGTGTAAATTTAGTTTTTGCAATTAAAAATATATAAATGAAAAAAGTCTACATATTCGAGGTAATGATTTTATTTAGCTTCCTAAATCTCTCTTGGCATCTCCCTTTGTTTGCTCAAGAGATAAAGGCAAATATCACTGTGAATACCGAACTTTTAACGTTTGAAGCGAAACAGTATCTGACTACATTGAAAAATGATTTAGAAAATTACATTAACAACCAAAAATTCACATCTGAAGAATGGGAAGGAGAACCAATACCCGTAGATATAAACATATATTTCTTGTCTGGAGGAAATAATCGGTACTCTGCAAAAATGGTAATTGTTTCAAGAAGGTACGTAGATAATCCAGATAACCAACTACAAGCAACTGTACCAACACTTATGATTACAGAAACTAATTGGAAATTCGAATATTCTTTCGGTGCAAATTTAACATACAATCCTATGCGTTTTGATTATTTTACATCTTATATCGATTTTTATATGCTTTTAGTAATTGGATTTGATAAAGATACATACGAGGAACTTGGTGGTAACTCCACTTTTGAAAAAGTGCGAAATTTATTGCTTCTTGGTGCAGCACAGCAAGCTCCAGGTTTCGAAACAAATGTTGAACCTGGTAGTTACACAAAATACAACATCGTTCAAGAATTGAACGATCCGAGGTATTACCCTTTACGACGGTTGTTTTTTTCATTCTATGTCGATGGGATTGACAAACTTGCATTCAATAGAGACGAAGCACTGAAAAACATTGTCGACGTTATCGAAAATATGGCATTATTTAAAAGAAACAAAATAACCGAACCGAGCCTTCTGATACAGCTATTTTTCGATACGCATTCCCAAACCATTGCAACATTATTCAATGGTTATAAAGATGAAGACTTTTTTAAAAATTTAATGTACCTAGACCCCAAGAACTCAATGTTGTATCAGGATTCATACCACGGTAAATTAAAAAATTAAATAAGGTGTCCAATGAAAGTATTAATTTACCTCGTTTCCCTTTTATTCATCTTTGTTCAGTACGATTCAATTCCCCAAACCATTATTTGGCAGTCGACCGACTTTTCCTTATCTGGAAATGTCAATCTTGTTCATATGGGCACGAACAACGTAATCTATGCAGGAACTTTTGGCTCTGGTATTTTTGTATCGACAGACAAGGGCCAGAGCTGGACAAGCAAGAACAACGGGCTTTCAAATTTGCAAATCTTTGCCTTTCTTAATGTTGCCGACACTTTATACGCTGGAACTCTGGCTGGTGTATTCAGAACAACTGATAATGGAAACGACTGGGAATCGTTCAACAATGGTCTGTTCGATCCGTACATCAATGCTCTTGCAATCACCAAAGACAAAAAGTTGCTGGTCGGCACTCTGTACAACGGTCTATTTATCTCGACCAATTTTGGACGAAGTTGGACACAAATGCAAAATGACTTTAAAAACAAAAGTGTAAATTGTATTCTGGCAAAAAGCGATGGTTTTGTGCTTGTGGGTACAACCTCTGGACTTTACCGCGCCACCCAAATGTTTGATTTTTGGGGTAAGGTTGATGCAGATTTGAAAAACAATAACAATATCAATACACTTGCTGTAGACTCTTCTGGTAACATCTATGCTGGCACAAACAATGGATATATTTTCAAATCAACAAACAATGGCGTTAATTGGACGCAGGTATTTTTCTCTGCCAATACGGCTATTTATAAAATTACAGTTTCGCCACAGAACGTTGTATTCGTTGCTACCTATGGAAAAGGGGTGCTCCGATCGAAGGATGCCGGCACAAGTTGGGAAGAAGTCAACGATGGGCTTTACAATCCATACGCAACTGGAATTGCAACACTTCCAACACGCGAATTGTTTGTATCCACTTGGGGAAATGGAGTTTTCTACGGCAAAGAGTACGAAATATCCACATTTGTCGAAGGCGAATACTGTACAGGTAACGAAATATCAATTCAGTATCAGACAATTACGCAATTTAATCCAGACAATGTATTCTTTGCCCAGCTATCCGATAATTCTGGCTCTTTCCAAAATCCAATTGAACTCGGACGGGTACAAAGCCGGACCAGCGGAACAATAAACGGAAGAATTCCCAATAATGTGTCAACTGGTATTTTGTACCGAGTAAGAGTAATATCAACCAGTCCAGCATTAGTTGGAGCTGATAACCGCAAAAACATTAAAATTTACAAAGGGCTCAATCCAGTTATCTCTGGCAAGGCATCGGTCTGCGAAAATGATATCGAGGAATATACAAGCCCAGTAAGACCTGGAGTTGAAACCATCTGGAATGTTGTTAATGGGGAAATTTTAAACATAGACACTGCTAAAAACTCTATAATCACTCGTTGGAGCAACATAGGAATAGGGCAAGTAAAAATCTATCAATCAATTCAAAACGGAAAATGTTCGGACTCCAGTAAAATCATTGTAAAAATAAATCCCAAACCAAACAAACCAATTATTACACGAAGAGGATACACACTCTATTCAAGTTCAAAGACTGGTAACCAATGGTACTTTTTCGACCAGCCAATACCAAATGCTAATGCAGACTCATTACAAGTTGAAAATCCCGGTCTTTATTTTGTCCAGGTAACAAATGAATTTGGTTGCAAATCTGAAATGTCCGACCCATACGATTTTTATTATAGCACAGTAGATTTATCCGAATCAAACATTTCAATATTTCCAAATCCAGCAAAGGAGTTTTTGGTGATTCACCCATCAACTGAATTAACACTCTTGACTATCAAAGATAACTATGGACGAACTATTGATAGATACGAATATTTAAATTCTCGGGAACTGGACAAGATAGATGTAAGCAAACTACCATCTGGAGTTTATTATATCCAAATTGTTACAAAGAATAGCATAATCATTTCAAAATTTATCAAAGTTAAATAACTAGTCTATTATGATGTCTTTTTTGGATTTGAAATAAGAAATTTTAGTAACAAAAATTCAAAACTCTTTTAAAATAATCACTATAATCAAAAGTATCAGGCACGCGAATTGTTTAACTTATTTGAGGTTAGCAATACTTTTGAGTTTTAGGTCTTGGCTTAGAGGTTTTAATTTTATATAGTAATAAACTATAATTGGAAAAGTAATTACCAAATTTTAAAGTAAAGAGGTTTTGTAAAAAAATTGTTCTTGTTATTACATATGAATTTTTTGTCGGACAATGAAGGTAAAAATAATTAGTTTACTTGGAATCATGTTTATATTTTTTGTTTGCTATCTTTTGTCTGAAAATAAACGAAGATTTCCTTTTCGTGTTGTGCTTTGGGGTTTAATCTTGCAGTTTGCATTTGCCTTGATAGTTCTTTACGTTCCAATTGGCGTAATGGCTTTTAGATGGATGGGCGAGCG
>JBKBVP010000219.1:0-3414 GCA_046289495.1 Candidatus Kapaibacteriota bacterium
TAATTTGTCCTTCGGGAAATCTAAATCTTTTATTGATGAGAGTAAATCTGCAATATTGTTTTCCTCGTCTTTTGCGGGAATTATGACTGAAACTTTTGGACAGAAATTGCCTGCCAATTTACTTTTTGTCCTTTTGTATTCGCGAAAAAAGCCTGTCGTGAAAAAGGTAATTCGAAAAATGTACATAATTATACTTAGTAACAAAATAACTGATGAATTTTCCATTTTGGCAATAAATTTAATTTCGAATTTACGAAATACATAATTTACTACTTCTATTAATGCATCTATAAAGTGTCTCTAACTATCTTGGACATTATAGAAAAATTTAGTAATGAAGATTTGCGGAAATTAAAAATATTTTATCCTAGACAATATCATGCACTTTAGAATTAAATCTATTTATTAAATTTGTTTTTTTGCTTTATGAAAGGTATCATTCTCGCTGGCGGAAAAGGAACCAGACTCCATCCTTGTACAAATGTCATTAGCAAACAACTTCTGCCAATTTTTGACAAGCCGATGATTTATTATCCTATTTCAACTTTGATGCTTGGTGGGATTCGTGAAATAATTATTATATCAACACCGAACGACATCATACAATATCAAAAATTACTTGGAAATGGTTCCCAATGGGGTCTTTCTTTGAATTACTGTATCCAAGAACAACCTCTGGGAATTGCACAAGCCTTTATCCTCACAAAAGACATATTATATGGAAATAGTGTTTGTCTAATATTGGGAGATAACTTGTTCTATGGCAAGTTGGATTTTTTTAGAAATGCCATTAACAATTTCCAAAAATCCACAATTTTTGCCTACGAGGTGGAAAATCCACAAGATTATGGTGTTGTTGTCTTAGATAAATACAAAAAACCAATCGATATCATCGAGAAACCAAAGACATATGTGTCGAAATTTGCTATACCAGGACTTTACCTCTTCGACGAGAGAGTATATGAATACGCTCAAGGTCTAAAGCCCAGTGCACGTGGTGAATTAGAAATCACTGATCTACAAAAAATGTATCTCGACAGAGGTGAATTAAATGTTGAAATAATCGGGCGTGGCATTGCTTGGCTCGATACGGGTACCCCATCGAATTTGATTGATGCAGCGCTTTTCATTCGTGCCATTGAACAAAGACAGGGAAGGAAAGTTGCCTGCTTGGAAGAAATAGCATTAAATCTTGGTTTTATAACTTTAAGCGACTACGTTTCCTGGGTGGAAAGGATGCCAGAGTCCGACTACAAAAAGTATTGCTTAAAAATTTTAGAGGAGAAAAATGGATAGTGTCTTTGTAAAAGATATTTCTTTGCCTACACTTATTTTGGACGAAACGAAATGCAAGAGAAACATATCAAGAATTTTTTCCAAAGTTAGTGCTATTGGTATTGATTTTCGTCCGCATTTTAAAACTCATCAATCAAAATATATAGGTAAATGGTTCTGGGATTTAGGAATACGAAAAATCACTGTCTCCTCCCTGAGAATGGCAAAATATTTTTTGCAGTCTGGTTGGAATGATATACTCATTGCCTTTCCAACTAATTTAAGAGAATTAGATGAATATCTACTTTATGCAAACCAAATCAGTTTGAAAATAACAATTTCTGATGTTGCAGCTATAGAGTTTCTTGCAAAAGTTCTAACATTTCCAAATGAAATATATCTTGAAGTTGATGTATGGTCTATGCGCTCCGGTTTTGACATACATAATTTAAATGAAATCGATCGTGCTTTAAAAATCATTTCTAAATCAAAGTTCATTAAATTAGTTGGTATACTCGCTCACAATAGTGATGTTTATAATTGCAGAAGTCCAGAGGAAGTTTGTGAGTCAAATAAAAAATTCTTGTCCAAACTTTTTGATTTAAAAAACTATTTAGTAATGAAGGGCTATAATATTCAACTATCAATTGGTGATACTCCGTCCGTAAGCATTTGTGAAGATTTTACGGGGGTTGATGAGCTTCGGCCTGGGAATTTCGTTTTTTACGATGTTATGCAGGTTGCAATTGGTAGTTGTTCGGTGGATGATATTGCAGTGTGTCTTGCCGTCCCAATTGTTGCAATATATCCCCAAAGAAACGAAATAGTTTGTTACGGTGGAGCAATACATCTTTCAAAGGATTACATTAAAATCGAGGAAATGGATATTTTTGGCTTGGTTGTAGATATTCAGGAAAATACCTGGACTAATCCTATTGAGGAAACCTTTGTAAAATCATTATATAAAGAACATTCGGTGATAAAAACGACACCGGAATTTATTTCACAGCATAGAGTAGGGGATTTGCTTGGAATCTTGCCAATTCATTCTTGTTTGACTGCCGAGGCGATGAAGAAGTATCTTATTCCCAATTTAGCTTGGGCAGACCATCTTTAAACGAAAACTTTTTGAAGTATTTTCTGCCTAAAATTTAGCGAATTTCATTGGTTTGTCACATCTATTCATGAAAAAGACCAGAGAATTTTCTCTGGTCTTCTAATGATTAAGAATTAAATGATGTATGATTTTGAAGTATTAACTACCGCTACCGAGATATCGTCCACCTTTGCCAGAGAGTTTTCGAGTGTCTTTGCCTTCGAGATATTGGGCTTGTCCTTCTTTTTGCAACTTAAATCGCTCGAGCAGAGTTCTTAAAAGGTCGGTTTGTTTGGCGAGGTCTTCGGAAGATTT
The DNA here is from genome assembly GCA_046289495.1 of Candidatus Kapaibacteriota bacterium. Classification (GTDB taxonomy): domain Bacteria; phylum Bacteroidota; class Ignavibacteria; order Kapaibacteriales; family UBA2268; genus Naka2016. The sequence goes on from JBKBVP010000219.1 coordinate 2,687, forward strand.
AGCGATATCTTGCACTCTATTGGCTGTATCTGATGTAACTTGTGAAATAGAGCTGACGTTCTTAGCGACTTGCTCTGCAGTGGAGGATTGCTCTTCGGTTGCAGCTGCGATTTGATTAATCATATCCCAAACCTCTTGCGAGCTTTGCATAATTTCTCTTAGGGCACTTCCGGCGCGGTCGGCAAGTTCAATACCACTATTTACTTCGTCGGTACCTTGCTTCATTGCACGCACGGCGTCCTCCATTTCTTTCTGTATCCCCTTTATCATATTGGCGATTTGCTTAGTGGCTTCGGTTGTTCGCTCGGCAAGTTTACGTACTTCGTCGGCAACAACTGCAAAACCACGACCCTGTTCGCCTGCGCGAGCGGCTTCGATTGCAGCATTGAGAGCAAGCAGATTTGTTTGATCTGCAATTTCATCAATAACAGAGATAATCTCTCCAATTTGCTTACTCGATTCACCGAGTTTTTCTATCTTTTCGGCACTTGCACGCACAACGGAGGCAATTTCATTCATTTTGTTTACGGTTTGTTGCACTGCTTTACCACCATCGGAGGCAATTTGCTTGTTCTTTTCAGCGACTTCGGCAGCACGTGTTGCCCCCATAGCGTTTTCGCTGATAGTTCGGCTCATCTCCTCTATAGCAGTTGCAATTTCATCAACCTGAGCACTATTTTCGGCAGCAGAGGCAGCCAAAGTCTCGGCAATTGCAGAAATCTCCGCAG
>JBKBVP010000220.1:0-3397 GCA_046289495.1 Candidatus Kapaibacteriota bacterium
TCTTTGTTTAACTTAGGTGTAGGTACACAAAAGCCATTCCAAAAGCTTGAAGTTCACAATGTTAATAGTCGTAAATTTGATAGTTTGATAATGAGCTTAAAATTCGAGGGTGTTACTTTTCGAAAAAATACTAAAAGAAATTCTTATGATATAGATTTTGAAACTAATGCAGATGCTAAGCTTTACACTTACGGTATGTTGCTGCTTTTAGAAATTTGGAAAAATTTTCCACACCTCTTCAAATTGGATCGAATAAAAGCTAAATCCATCGAAATGTTTAAAAAAGTTACAGGGACCGATACCCTCTGGCATTGTTTGCTGGATGGAAATGAAAAAAAATTTAAAAATACTTTGAATAAAGGATTGGAAGAGTATCTTTTAATTCGTTCGAAATATCTATTATATAAATAAGGAGGAAATTGGCAAAGGTCTGGCAATTCTTTCGAATTCCTTTGGACATATCTTTAAAGAAACTTCTTGGCTTTTTTAAAAGGAAGATTCTACCTGTAACGAAGCCACCGACGCTATTTCACGTAAATAAATATGCTTATGAAAAAAATTCAATAAAGCAATTAAATTTTGGCTTTTTCAACCTACCACCAAATGATTTACTTTTAAAAAGAGATAAGCTTTTAGATTACCTTACCAAACAAATTCTAAATCACAATTTCAATTTACTCGGTACTGGCTGGGTCTGTCGAAATTTTGAAAAAAGTCAAGATGAAATTAAGAAGTTATTGCCAGATTTTTATAAGGAGAATTTCGAATTTATGACAAGCAAAATTACAAACTCAGGATACCGACATATAAATTTTTGGAACGAACCTAAAACTGGCTTTGAATGGGAGCCCAGGTATTTCAAAGAGATTGAAATTCATCTTGGTAATGATATCAAGCATCCTTGGGAACTTGGTAGGATGCAGCATTTGCCATTTCTTGCTCTTAGTTACAGTTACAATTTAAATAAGGATGCTGAGTTTGCAAAACAAATTGCAGAGGAGTTCCAAAATCAATTGCTTGATTTTATTTCGACCAATCCCACCGGTTACTCCGTCCAATGGCGTTCGCCAATGGATGTATCCATTCGTCTTGTAAATTGGCTTGTTGCGTACGATTTGTTTATGCTTGCTGGATGGAATTTTGACGAGTCTGTTTATGGGATTTTTTTCGATAACATTATACAGCATATTTATTTCATTTTAAATAACTTGGAATGGTCCGAGGGCTTGAGAGGTAATCATTATTTTGCCAACGTAGCCTCGCTTATTTTTGCTGGTGTGTACCTACCAACAAGTGAATTCTCAGTACAAATACTTGCTTTTGCCTTGAATGAGCTGTACAAAGAAACACTACACCAATTCTTACCTGACGGTGGTAATTTTGAAGCATCCACTTACTATCACATTCAGGTTGCAGAAATGCTCTTTCTTTCTTTGTACATTTTGAATTTTCTGACCAAGGATAAATTAACCTCTCTAAAATATTACGTTTGTAATTGTAAAGGATTGGAACTCGGTGGGAAAAAAACTAAAAAATTTAATTTCTCAATCGATGAAAATATTTCGAAAATTGTTTTTCCAGGTGACTTCTATGAGAAGATTTTCAAAATCATCAAATTTACCAATTTGATAAAGAAAAGTAGTGATGAATATGAACAAATAGGAGATAACGATAGTGGTATTTTCCTCCGATTGAATTATTTTTTTGAAAATTTCTTCTTTGAGAACGAAATTTATGAGAACTTGTTAAAAAGATACTTATTAGATGACTTGATTTCGACTTTATCGGCTGGTGGCTCGGGTCTTAGATACAGTTTCTTTAAAGATAAAAATGTGCATCAACTTTATTTGCCTTCAAAAGAAATTACAATATTCCCAAAGTTAAGCTCGTGTCCACACTTCGGATTATATATTATCAACTCTCTCAATTATGAACTTTACGTACGCTGTGGTAATATTGGTCAGATGGGGAAAGGTGGACATTCGCATAACGACCAGCTATCTATTACTTTAAATGCAAAAAGTAGAGACTTTTTAGTCGACCCAGGGCTGTTTTGTTACACATGCAACGAGGATGAGAGAAACAAGTATCGTTCGGTGCATCTACACAACACCCTTGCTTTGAAATCCGCAGAACAAAATTTGTGGAAGACTGGCGATGTAGAAAATCTATTTTGGATTTACAAACATAGAACTAAATCTAAAGTTGTTTTTCAATCCGAAGACAGATTGATTTTAGAACATTATGCGTATGGAAAACCGCATCGGAGAACAATTATTTACCACATTGACAAATTAGAAATAATTGATTACCTTGATTTGGGTGCAGAAAAATTTATTTATTTCCACCTGCATCCAGCAGTGATAGTTGAACGAAATTCTGATTCCTTGATCTTGGTGAACAATGAGGCAACCGTCGAGATATCAACAGATTGCAAAGATTATGAAATTCAAAACTACTATTATTCTCCCCAATATGGATTGAAGATACCCTCGAAAAGGCTAGTATTTACCACGATCGAGAAATCCATACGTTTTTCTATTAACATTTAATAACAAAAAAAAACCACCCGAAGGTGGGTTTTTCGGGGACCTTTATACCCAACCCCGCAACTTTACAGCATCTACGACACGAGAGATTGCAATCATGTATGCTGCATCGCGCATGTATACACCTTTTTCATTGGAAAGCTTTAACACAGCGTGGTAAGCACTGGTCATCTTTTGGTCTAATTTGGATAAAACTTCATCTTTTGTCCAATAGTAATTCATATTAGATTGTACTTGTTCGAAATAGGAGCAGGTTACACCACCAGCATTGCAAAGGAAATCGGGGATTACATGGATATTTCTTTCTTTGATAACTCCATCTGCTTCTGGAGTTGTTGGACCGTTTGCACCTTCGGCAATAATTTTAACACTCGGTTTTATCAAAACGACCGTGTCCTTATTGATTTGGTTTTCTAATGCAGCTGGAATTAATATATCAACTTCTTGTTCAATCCAAGCAGATCCGGGAAGGAGTTCATATCCTAAATCTTTTGCCTTTGCTTTATCTATTTCACCAAATTTGTTGGTGATAGAAATAAGCTCCTCGAACTTAATGCCGTCTTTTTTCCTAAATGTAATTGCTTTTTGCTCTTGCGGGTCCCACGTAGAGACAGCAATTGCTTTGCCACCCATTTTAGTATAAAGTTCCAAAGCATATTGGCTAACGTTACCAAATCCCTGAAAGCTTGCTGTTGTATCTTTAATATTTACTCCCAAGAAATTTAATGCCTCGCGGACGGTGTAAATAACACCATAGCCAGTTGCTTCTGTTCTTCCAAGAGAACCACCTAAATTGAAGGGTTTGCCTGTGATAAAACCAGGTGCTTTGAACCCAGTTATTTTTTCGT
>JBKBVP010000020.1:0-10872 GCA_046289495.1 Candidatus Kapaibacteriota bacterium
CTTTCGTAGTATTCGCCACGATTTAGCCGTGCAACGAGGGTGTTGTTAAAATAAACCTCGGTGTTATCATTAGCAGCAAGTATACGGAAGATATCTTTCCCAATGCTTGTTATTGGCTTGGGTTGGGGGAAAGGAACAATGAAAGCACTTCTACCCCAGACCTGAATGGGCGGTAATTGTTCGCAAAGGAAATCCCGCGATGCGGAAGCTGGTCCCGAGAAATCCTCCACCGGTAGCGTTGCGCGCTGGTGACCTGCAAATACTGCAATTGGCTTGTTTGCATTAATTATTGTGCCAGTCAAATCTGCAAGAGGGTTTTCAGGTGTTATTTTAGCTTGCAATAAATATACTTCTCCTCTATTCAAAGTTACATTTTGTCTAAGGTCTTCGTTAACATAAGTTGGAACGGAGGGAATGATATCGATATTGGTATTGTCTTCGATTGCAACAATTGCAAATTCTGAGGGTGTACGACCGTTTGTAGAGGTGAAATTTCCGTCGCTTTTGTAAGCAAGAACGATGTATTCCTTTCCAAGCGAGGGAGTTGGAATGACCAAAAATGCATCGCTCGATTTATTGCCCTGGCTATGTGCGTAGACGTTTACATTTTTGTCCGTAGTTATATGAAACGAAGACTTAACGGGGATCTCGCACATATTTTGATTCCAACTCTGACCCATATCATTGAATCCAACAAGTTCAAAGTCGTTGAAGGGCAGCTTGAAGACATAGAGTTCTCTTGGGTCGGTTATTGAAAAATTCTTAGAATAAGGATTGCCATTGATATCATAATATTCAATAGTTCCAGTGGTTGGTTCTGATGCGGAAATGAAGATATAGACAGAGTCGCTATTTCTAAATAGTTGATTTGAATGATACTTATAATTATGGTAATTGGGCATAAAGGTTAGCCAAAAGTCATTGCCTTTTGTGTCCAAAGTTTGGCAAATAACATTAAATGAAGTTAGAATTATTGAAACTAAAAAAGTTAAAAAAATTCTTTTCATTATTTCACCTTTGTTAATTAAATACAATTTAATAAATTTTAATTAAACAAACCTAATTGGAAAAATATTACCAATTAAAACAGTTTTGGCTTTAATTTATGATGATTTTAAAAATTTTTAAATTACCATACTGTTGTAATACGAGTAAGTATAGTCCATTTGAAAGATTTGAAATATCCACATAGTAGAGCAAGCCCTCGCAAGAGCCATTTCCAGATTTGACTTCTCTGCCGTATATATCGAAAATGCTGAACTGATACGGCTCGCACACGGGCATCTTTAGAAACATTTTGTTTCCCTCGATAAAGTATACAATGGCATTTTCATTTTTCTCGCTATCAATGGAAGTATAAACGCTCGAGGCAAAAAGCGAGACAACCTTTCTACCCAAGTTTGTAATAAAAGAGACAAAAGGCGGAAGAGAATCGAACCAAAAGGTTTGCTCCTGCGAAGCAAGTATCACAACCGTATCCAGCGAAATAGCGTCCTTTAGGATAAAATTCAATTCAACAGGGATGTTCGTATAAATCCCGTAGTCTATTGGTTGTATTTGCTTTATGTTTACATAGGCAGAGGACCTCGATGGCGAGGCAAGGTATTGAGTTGTCTTAATTTCAAGTATTGGGTAGCCGTGTTGAAATATCCATTGCTCGAAGAACCAACTGAGATTTTGCAAAGTATGACCAATCGCAAAGTTTATAAAATCATTTGTAGAAGCCGAAGCGTATGCAAAATTATCTAAATACTCCCGAAGCAAATCAAAAAAAGTGTCTTCCCCGAGGAGGTACCTTAGCATACCTACTACAACTGCCCCCTTGTAATAAATCGTTGCTGGATAGTTCGAAGAAGGGGGTTTTCGTTTGTACCCAAATAATGGGAGCAATCCTTCCTTGCTTGCGACATAATTTATGTAGTAGTTTCTCTTTCGCAATAAGTCTTTCAAATATGCATCATTACCGAAATTCAACTCCAAGAAAGCCGACTCGCTGTATGTTGCAAATGCTTCGTTGAACCAAGCATCACGAAAATCTAATGGTGAGACAAAATTGCCAAACCATTGATGAGAAAGCTCGTGCAAAGCCATCAAATTATTTGTATCTCTATTTTGGTAAAGGTACTTGACATAGTTACTGGGGAATGTAATCATTGTTTGATGTTCCATTGCTCCATTCTCGAAAGGAACCACGACATAGCCAATTTTCTCGAAGGGGTACCTTCCAAACCTATTCTGCAAAGTATAGAAGTACTTTGCGAAATTTTTGAATGCAAATGCAACAGCCTTTTCATCCTTTGGTAAATAATAGACAAACTTTTCCAAGTTCGATGGCAAGTTCGTTGGGTCGAGTTCCATTGTGTTAAACTTTCCCAAAGCGAAGGTCATTAGATATGTTGCAATTGGGAAATTCGAGCTTGCAATCAGAATCTCTGTTGTATCATCAAGATTTTTAATCATTTCGGTTTTTCCATTTGTAGCCAGGGTGAAACCTTTTGGATAGAGGAAGGTAAATCTAAAAGTTGCTTTGTCCGAGGGGTGGTCGTAGCTAGGAAGCCAATGCTGGGTTGCAGAGACGTATTCGTTGTGAAATCCAACACCATTTGCAAATAGCACCGAATCAACTAAAAATACACCACCAAAAGGGTTGGTTCCCTCTTCATTAGTAGCCGTTCCTGAATAATGGATTGTTACAAGCACAGTATCGTTTTCTTCCCCATCGAGATTTTTTAAGATGTAGTATGAATAGTCGATGGTATCTTCTTTTGCAAAGTAGTGCTCAATTTTTTTGTGTTGATAAAATACAGAATCGACATTTAGGGAGCGAAGGTGGAAGAAGAAGTAATTATCCTTTGGGTCCATTGTCCACCGGAAGTGTATGTTGCACACACCGGATATTTGCTTCTGAATACCATTCCGCAAATCTATAGTTGCATCGTAGTGAAGTATATCGAATGGTTGTTGCCTGAACTCTATTGGTAGGGAAATCCTATTTTGTGAATGAAGTATGTTCCAACTACACATAAAGATACAAATGCATAGGTATGAAAATAATTGCTTCATAGATGAACCAAGTAATCAAAATACTAAATTATTTAAAATATTATAATTTTGCGTTCGTAATAAAATAGGTTAATATTAAAAGGTATGGAAATAATACCAATTGTAGCTGGTATATTAGAAACAAATTGTTTTTTGGTGGTCAATAAAGAGAAAGGTTCAGCTGTATTGATTGATGCGCCACCGGAAAGCAAAGAAAAGATTTTAAGTCGCTTGACCGAAGAAAATTGCAAACTCGAAGCAATATTGCTAACCCATAGCCACTGGGACCACTGTGTAGATGCAAATCCTCTGAAAACTCTCAGCGGAGCGAAGGTATTTGCCCACTTTCTCGATAAATACCGACTCGAAGAACCTATGAAACACACTATTTTCGACATTGGCTTTGAAATCGAACCTTGCGTTGCGGATACCTTGCTCAAAGGTGGTGAAGTTCTCGAATTCGATACTACAACTTTTCGCGTGATTCACACCCCTGGCCACACAGAGGGTAGTGTTGTTTATGTGTGCGACCAATTACAATGTGCTTTTGCTGGCGATACAATCTTCTACCTCTCCGTCGGAAGGACAGACCTACCCGGAGGAGACCCGGAGCAATTGCACGAAAGTATTAATAGGTTGCTAAACGAACTACCCGAAAATTACACTCTCTATGTTGGTCATTACCAAGAAACCTCGGTTGGCTTCGAAAAAATTCACAATCCATATTTAATGTTAATTTAAACATAAGAATTATGAATTTTTTTTCATCTTTGTTTAATCATTTTGTTAGAAAAAACTTCATAAGTTTGCTTTTCTTATTTTTGACAGTTGGATGCTACTCGTTCAGGGGCGGGAGTTTGCCAGAACACATAAAATCAATTGCTTTTGCACCGATTGTAGACAACAGTAACTATGGTAACCCAACGTACAGGGATATGTTTGCAAATGAATTAATAAGAAAGTTTCAACGAGATAATAGCCTGAAAGTCATAGAAGGTGCTGGCGATAGCAGGCTGGCTGTAACGATAAATTCAATCCGAGACGAAACTGCATTTGCCAAACCGGGCGAGTTGGAAAAGGAAAGGAAAATAACAATGGAGGTCGCAGTGGAATTCTTCGACTCTGTTAGAGGTAAAAGTATTTACAAGAGAAATTTCACCAACTACGCTATTTATAGCGTGGCTGGTATCCCTGCATCTCGCGACAAAGCTATTGAAGATGTAATTTCAAAACTTGCAGACGATATTTTATTATCCACAGTCTCGGGTTGGTAATATGCAATACTTTTCTTTCCTTTCGTCACTTCTCTTCTTTATTGTATTAATTTGATTTTAAAATGACTACCTTGGTATGTCCATAAATATGGGGTTTAAATCAATCTATGGAATTTGTAATACTTATTTTTTATTTCATAGCTCTTTCGGTTCTGTTCTTGTTTGGTATTCACGGCTTAATTCTTTTGTACTACTTTCGCAAGACGCAAAAGATATTACTCCCAAAGTACGAGCTCCCCAAGGAGCTACCAATGGTAACTATTCAGTTGCCGATATTCAATGAGCTTTACGTTGTCGAAAGATTGATACGAAACGTATGCAATATTCGTTACCCAAAGGAAAAAATGGAAATCCAAGTTCTCGACGACTCTACCGACGAAACACAAGAACTTGCCAAGAAGTTAGTCGAAGAGTATAAAGCAAAGGGTTTCGATATTCACTATTTGCATCGTCCTAATAGAGAAGGTTTCAAAGCTGGAGCCTTGAGATATGGTTTAGAGCGTGCAAAAGGTGAGTTCATTGCAATCTTCGATGCTGATTTTATTCCTGCCGAGGACTTCCTTGAAAAGACCATACCCTACTTCCAAAATCCACAAGTTGGTATGGTCCAAACTCGTTGGGGTCATATTAATGAGGATTATTCCTTTTTGACAAGGGCACTGGCTCTGTCGCTCGATGGTCATTTTGTTATCGAGCAGCAAGCCCGCAATAGGGCTGGCTTCTTCATTAATTTCAATGGAACTGCTGGCATCTGGCGAAAAGATACCATCATTGATGCCGGCAACTGGCAACCAGATACTTTGACAGAAGACCTCGACTTAAGTTACCGAGCCCAATTAAAGGGGTGGAAATTTGTCTTCCTAAGCGATGTAGTTTCCCCCGCCGAATTGCCTGCCGATATCAATGCTTTGAAAACTCAACAATTCCGTTGGACAAAAGGAGCGGTCGAAACTGCTAAAAAGATACTTCCAATGTTGTTGAAAGCTAATCTCGATTGGAAAATCAAACTCGAGGGAATTATCCATCTAACAAGTAATATCGTCTTCCCGTTAATCCTTGTTGTGGCTCTTTTAAATGTCCCTCTCGTAATTATTAAAAATACATTCTCTACTTTTGATGTATACTATAATGCAATGAGTGTATTTGTGCTCGCTTCAATTTCTTCCTTTCTATTTTATTTATATTCTCAGAAAGCAATACATTACGACTGGCGCAATAGAATTCTACTCTTCCCGGTATTCCTTGCCGGGAGTATGGGCTTGGCAATAAACAACACCCGCGCTGTCGTCGAAGCTTTAATTGGGATAAAGTCTGGTTTTACTCGTACTCCTAAGTACCGTATTGTCTCCCATAAAGATGATTGGCGGCTTAAAAAATATGTGCAAAGGCGGTTAAATCCATCGGTTATCTTTGAAATTCTCTTGGCTTTATACTACATCGTTGGTATTGGAATTTCTATTTACTACCTCGAAATTGCTGCTATTCCATTTCAATTAATGTTCTTACTTGGTTTTGGTACTGTTGGCTATATGTCTATTAAGCACGCTTTCGTTAATGTTAAGTAAATTTTGCTAAATGCCAATAATTGCAGTTGATAAAAATCAAGCAATTCTGAGTTTTCAAAAAATTAAGTTCTTGATTCTTAAGTAATTTTAATTTACTTTTTGGATTGCATTTCCTTTTATAAGGGGAGCTGAGTAACTCCCCTTTTACGATTACTCAAGATTATTTGCTCGACCGGATACCTCGGATTTTATCTTAACCCTTCTTCGATAGTGCTTCGATGTTCCTATTTGATTGAAACCAACCTTTCTTCCGGTATTGGTTATCCGTGCAATTAGATTTTGCGTTAGCGTGCTGGTATCTGCCTCCACATATGGTTTACCCTCGTAAAGCAAATAGTCTTTTCTGAATTTCTCTGGTGTGAGCATGGGCATTATGACATTTGCTCCAAAACGTAATCCTTCTTCTCTGCCATAGGGATATATTGCATCTAATGCCGTAGTGGAGGCTATATTCACATCCTTCAAGTACAACCTGGTTGCCGCAATCATTTTTAAAGCTAAATTGAAAATCTTTTCCCTTTTGAGTTGGAATTCGTCGAAATACAATGCAAATGGAGTTTCTTTGTGCACAATGTATGGTCCCATACCTATCATATCTGCATCGATTTCCTCGAAAAAGAGAATGTCATTTGCCAAATCTTCGATCGTCTGATTGGGTAGCCCAATCATGACTCCCGTTCCAACTTGAAAACCAATGTCTCTTAGATAGTGTAAGCATTCTTTGCGATTTTCAAAGGAAACATTTTCTGGGTGGATTTTAGCAAAAAGTTCTGGATTGCTTGTCTCTATGCGCAATAAATAGCGCTCCGCACCAGCATCGAAAAATCTTTGATAATCTTTATAACTTTGTTCACCTACACAAAGTGTAATAGCCACTCCATCGGGTAGCGTCTCGTTTCGTGTGGTTGCTTTAATTTTTTCAACAAGGCGGCACACGTAATCGAGGAATTTTCTATCTCGCCTCTCGCCCGATTGTAACACAATGGAGGCGTAACCGTTCTTTACTGCAAAATCGACACATTTTAGTACTTGATTTTCCTCCAAGAGGTAGCGTTTTATATTGCTATTGCTTTTGCGTATGCCACAGTAGTAGCAGTCATTTATACAAATATTCGAGAATTCTATCAATCCTCTTAAATATACGGTTTCGCCAACGTTTTCTTTCATTATTGTATACGCTCGACTTCTAATCATCTCAATTTCTTGTGGTGTCTCTAAAGAAAGGATAGATACTAAATCTGTGAATCCTAGTTTATCTTTCTTTAACAGTTTTTCTATATTTTCCATATTCAAAATGACGATTTATGATTTAATTTTGTGATTTGAGCCATATGGAAAGAACCCAAGCAAGAACAGCAAAAATTCGAAGAGTCCTTGAAAAAAGACAATTAGACTTAACAGTCGTATTAGAGAATGTACACGACCCACACAACGTCTCTGCTGTACTTAGAACTTGCGACTCTGTGGGAATTTACGAAGTATTTTTAGTTTACCACAGTGGGCAAAAATTTCCAGATCTGAGCAAGCGAAGTTCTGCAAGCGCAGTTAAGTGGGTGAAATTGAATTTTTTCGACAGCGTAGAGGAGTGCTTTTCATTGCTACGCAAACGCGGGTTTAATATACACACCACTGCATTGACTAAAGATTCTATTTCATTGTATTCCATCGACTTTTGCCAAAGAGTTGCGTTGGTTTTTGGGAATGAACATACGGGCGTCTCCGAAGAAGCAGTAACTATGGCGGATGTAAATTTCCGAGTACCACAAGTTGGTATGGTCGAAAGCTTGAACATATCGGTTGCTTGCGCTGTAAGTTTGTACGAAGCATATAGACAACGAAACGAGCATGGCTATTACAATCGACCTCAAATAGTTGGCAACGTCTTCGAGGATTTATTTCAAAAATGGCTCGCAAAGTAATTACTAAAGTACTATATTTTGCTTTTATGTTATCCATATCTGTTGTAGCAACTGCGGTTTTTGTTTATCAGTTTAAGTATTTTGCAAAAACTCTGCCGCAATATTTAGTGCCGACCTTTGTCAAAATTTCGAATTTAGTACGAGCGACTTTTGCCCCAAAAGCAAAAGTAATCAGAGAATATTGTTTGGAGTGTCATCAAATCGAAACCAGATTTATCCAATTCCATAATCCAAATGTTATTGGGTGTAGCAGCTGTCATCTTGGAAATCCAAATACAAGCGAGAAGTCGATTGCACACGAGGGGATTATAAGATTTCCTGGCAACCTTGCAAGTATCGAATTTACTTGCGGTAGGGATGAGTGTCATTCGGAGCTATCTAAGCGGGTTTTGTCAAGTATTATGACCACCATGTCGGGGGTTGTTTCGGTTGATAGGTATGCGTTTGGCGAGATTAAATCTCCTACGGGCAAGTTCAAAATTAACGAAATTGGCTTTTCGCCAGCAGATGTACATTTAAGAAATCTATGTGCTTCGTGCCATTTAGGAAAGGAGAAGAAAGAATTTGCTCAATCGAGCCAAGTAAGCAGAGGCGGTGGTTGCCTAGCTTGTCATTTGTTATATGATTCCATTGCCTTTGATGAACTCGAGGTATATAGAGCTAGACGGGACTTTGCTCCCAAATACCATCCAGAAATAACTTTGAATGTTCAAGATATTGCTTGTTTTGGTTGCCATAGCCGTTCGGGTAGAATTTCGACTAATTATCAAGGCTTGATGGAGACAACACTTTTAGAGCTTCCTTTCGGCTTGGATACCAATTTTGTGCAGTTAGAAGATAACCGAGTGTTTATTAAAAACACTCCTGATGTACATTTCAAAAATGGAATCTCGTGCATTGATTGCCACACTTCACGCGAGTTAATGGGCAACGGAAAGGAATACGAGCACAAGGAGGAACAGGTTGAAATCAGTTGCACTGATTGCCATCCATCGAATGAGCCTAATATTCTTCCTTTTGTATTATTGGACGACGAGACGAAGAAAATTTTACTTATGCGTAGCAAAAGGGACTATCAAAATGAAATGTATGTATCAATTGGAAAGTCTCGAAAGGGATTTGTAAATGTTTACTTTCGAAATAATCATATCGTTGTACAAAGCAAAGCAAATGGCAGAATCTGGACATCGCCACAGCGAAGTAATAAATGTATTGAGCAAGGGAAATTGCACCCGAATTTGGATTGTATTACGTGCCATACAAAGTGGGTTCCTCGGTGTGTCTCTTGTCATACTAATTACGAGCAAAATGAGGTTGGTTGGGATAATTTGCGCGAGGTGGAAACTCGTGGTTGCTGGGTAGAAAAGGGTGGTATGTTTACATCAAGAGAAGCAACTTTGGGAAATGTTTCTGTCGATGGGAAGAACATTGTTAAAACATTCATTCCTGGCATGATTTTAAATATAGATGGTAGCAAGTTTCCAAATAGTAAATTTCAGAGGAAAATCAGACTGTTTGCACCAACTTTTTCACATACGATTTCGAAAGATGTTCCTCAATGCAAGGGGTGCCATCTTAATCCTGTTGTTATTGGATTTGGAGATGGGCAGTTGAAATTGAAATTGGCAGGGTCATCATCACGATTTGAATTTAAACCAACTTTCCCATCAGATGATAGTAAAATTGCAAAAGATGGTTGGATTGAATTCGGGTCCAAAGCGATTGGGCAGTCCACAAGAATCAACGCATACTCATTAAAGTATGAACAGGTACGAAGAATTCTACGGGTGGGGAGCTGCTTTGCTTGCCACGATTGGGAAGTAGAGAAAGCAATGAAAATATTTTCCAAGAACTATTTGAAACAAGTTAAAAAGAGTTGTATCCTGCCTAATTAGATTAGTTATTATCTGATTTACTACGGTAATCTTCTAACTTTTTTTCTGCATATTTGATGGTTGGCAGAATGTCCAGTATCAAATCCAACTTTGTAATTTTAAACAAGTTTAGAATGTAGTCATTAGGAGAGCAAAGAACAATTTTTCCATTCTGACGTTCAAAAAGAGCATTTGCAGAAAGAAGCACACCAAGAGCAGCAGAGCTTAGAAAGTTGGTTTTTGCTAAATTTGCAATAGCAAAGTTGTTTTCTCGCTCGGCGAGCGCTCTGAGAGTGGAGCGAAGATTGTTAATATCATCATTCGTTACGAAATCTCCCTCTAAATGCACTAAATTGTTTTTTCCTTTCTCCTCGATCTTGATTATTCCCATAGATTTTCCTTTTTATTAGACTACAAAATTATCAAATATTTAGGAAGTTAACAATTCCAATTCCACCTTCCGTAGATAGATTTTAAAACTGTTGATTATTGCTATGAAAATGTCTGGCTTTGTCGAATTTATGTTATATTTCTTTGAAAATAATTTTTATTTTTCTCGTCAATAGATTTGTATGATTCGATTGCTTAAAAAAGTTTTAGGGGTTATACTTTCTGTTACAATTGTAGCCTCTTCTGCAGGTGTTACAGTACTAAATCACTTTTGTCAGGAGGAGCAGAGAGTATATGTCGGTGTCGAAGGTGTTTATCATAATGTATGTCTGCACCATAACGAGGTACCGAGTTGTTGCGAAAGTCAATCCTCAACCCACAAAACCAACCAAGCGACTAAATCGAATGAAATTAAATTAAAAGCTTATGATGATTGCTGCCTGGACCAAAGAATAATCCAAAAGGTCTTAATTTTTGCAAGCGAAAGAAATTGGCAGAAGATACTTGAGTCCTTCCAGGGCTATCTAACAATCGAATACATCAAAGAAACCATATCTGTTTATTTTGGGAGTAAGTTAGAATTACTCGAAACAAGGGTAATTAATCCTATTAAAAAAATCGTAAGATATATTAGAATACTCACCAGAAGCATCAATTCCGACGATAAATCCGCCCTCTAATTTTCTCACCTCTGCCTGCCACTCGATTTAATTTCACAAAATCACTAGAAAATTTGTATTCATAATTGGAGGGCAAATGAAAACAATTAAGTTATTGTTTGTAAATTTTTTCTGGTTTACACTATTAC
>JBKBVP010000221.1:0-3394 GCA_046289495.1 Candidatus Kapaibacteriota bacterium
AAAGTGATGAACTTGCTTGGGAGATGAAAACACCGATACAACGAACAGAGATCGTTAAAAGATTGGATGGTGGGCACAGAATTTTCGATCTTATTAAAGTTCCAGCTTTTAATGAAGATGGCTCCCGAAGAGGTATTGCAATTATTGCCCGAGATGTCACCATCCAAAAACAGATGGAAAAAGCACTTCAAGAAAGCGAAATGAAATACAAAGAATTAGTAAATGCGCTCCCTTTGCCAGCTATTGTTTTACAGGATGGTAAAATTGTTTTCGTAAATAAATTTGCAAAGGAAACATTCACTCTCTTGCCTGATTCTGGTGTAGACTTTGCAATTTTTCAGAATTTTTTCAAGAGCGAGGATTACGAAAAACTCGTTGCTGCTGAAAAGTTGAATTTTGGAACGGAAATAACTACATTTAATGTTGAGAATATTGATGGAGACAAGATTTTTTCAGTATCTCTGGTATCGTTTTTTTATGGGTTGAAAAAGTCTGTATTAATGGTATTTAATGAAATCACGGAGCAAATTTTATATTCTTCATACCTTGAGAAGGTTCAAAAGGAATTAATCCATCAAAAATATGAACTTGAAAGAGTTAATACTGAGTTGTCTGCGAAAAACAGAGAACTTGCTGAATTGAATGCAACCAAGGATAGATTTTTCTCTATAATAGCACACGATTTGAAAAATCCAATATATGGTATAAAAAACCTAAGCGATGAATTTCTCCTCTCCTTCGATGAATTGAGATTAGAAGAGATGCAGGAGTTTGTATTTGCTATCAATTCTTCATCTACCAAACTTATGGATTTGATAGAAAATCTGCTTCTTTGGGCAAGAACTCAAACTCGCACTCTCTCGTACAATCCAGTTGAGCTGAACTTAAAATTTGTCCTTGAAAACACAATTTCCTTTTTCCAAGATACTGCTAAACAGAAGAATATTGTTTTGTTATCGAGGATTGAAGAAAACACCATAGTTTTTGCAGATGCAAATTGTCTTGGTACAATTCTACGTAATTTAATATCCAATGCAATTAAATTTACTAACGAGGGTGGTGTCATACGAATTTATTCTCAGCAGGTAGAAGAGGACGGCAAACTTTTTGAGAAAATCTCGGTTCAAGACAATGGAATTGGAATATCATATGAAATTCAAGAGAAACTTTTGCAATTGGATTTTCATTACACTACCTTGGGCACCAAGAACGAAAGGGGGACTGGCTTGGGGTTGAATATTGTAAAGGAATTAGTTGCAATCAACGGCGGTAGGATTTGGTTCGAAAGCACTCCAAAAGTTGGAAGTACTTTTCATTTTACTTTGCCCAAAAAGATAAACGCCGATTTTCACAATCATAATACATAAAGTTTTTCTTTTAATTTGTATTTAAATTCAAAACTCGAGTGTAAGCATAAATCACACAATCGAAAAAATTCACAACAATTAAAACAAAGTTTTGGAATTTACTATTTTTCGAAACAAAAACTTGCAAATGTTACGACGGATTTATTTTGTGCATCGTCCCAATAGTCATACATAAGAAAATGACCTTTTGATGGTTGTACTAAACTTAAAAGAGTGTAAATAGGGGAGAGCCCGCAAATTTTGAATTTGTCTTTTACTTTGGAAACCTCCTGGAAGAATCCATTGGGGTTGCAGTTTGAAATGTGTTCAATTAATTTACTGTCGTGTTCTTTTATGCTTTGAAAATGTTCCATTCCATCGTAGAGGTCGTGAAACTTTCGTCCAAAGTGTGTGAAGTCTACGCTAGCCACAAGTAATGGATTTTTATATTTCTCAAAAATTAATGTTCTCAATCTATCGAGAAATTCTTTAATACTTGCATTGTCGCTTGGGAGCGTATCATTGTAAATAAACTCGTGGAAAGAACCTACAAGAATCGGAAGAATTGTGATTTCTGGGTTATTAAATACGTATTGCAATAAAAGAACTTGAAATTCAATGGAGTGTTCGAATCTATGGGCATATTCATCTATTGTAATACCATTTGGACTCGAGTTCGAAAGCTCTGTGATGATTTCCTTATCCGTTTTGGCTAATCCGAGTGGAGTCTCGAAATCTTTGGTTGTAAACATAAAGTAATCTGAAGTTCCATAGTGTGATGTACCAAGAATAATAAAAGCATCGTATGAATTATTTCGAATAGTTTCGTAAACAGCTGAATAGACACGATGGGATGGTTCTCCAATTGCAAAGTCTATATGTGGTGCTATTATGGAAATAATGTTGGGAAAGTTTTTTTTGCTTTTCGATTTGCTCAATATATTTTCAAGGTATGTCTTTAATTGGTTTTGGTCGGATGGATAGGAATGGCCTACGCAAATTGGTGGCCTAATAGGTGAACTCAAATAAGCTATGAAATTGTCGCGAATTTTGAAAAAGTACGGAGTTTCCAAATAACAGAGGTAATCCAAATCTTCTATTAGATTTTGGAAACTTTGCATAAATTGATTTACATCTCCTTGGTAGTTTTGAGAGACAATTTTTTCGAGCTGTTCGATGGTGGTTTTACCGTCGAAGAATTGCAGGAGCGAGGAAAATTCAATCGGAAATAATAATGGCTGTGTCGCAAAGCTACTTTCGTCGTAAAGCAAGAGATTTTTTTGATTTCCATTTTCTATGATTTTGATTACGATGTCTCCACGTAATTTCGGTATTACTTTACTTTTTTCCATTGTTATTTAATCATTTTGTTAAACTTTTTCATTAAAAGGAACAAAGCTACAATTGCAAACAAATTAACCATACTCGCAATAAAAAACCAGTAATTTTGAGTAATTAAGAACGGTATAAAGAAAAGGAGGAAAACAACAAAGTTCGTAACAGCCAGCGTAATAAGTGCACGTATTGGTGATGTTTTCATAATTATCTCAAAATTTGTTCAAGAGTGGATTTTGAATCGGTCTTTTCGTCTCTATATTTAATTATAAGCGGAGTATAAATTGATAGTCCATGCTCACTGGCGAATGTTACGGATAATTTTCTGCTTCCAGGTACTACGACAGCATTTTCGGGTATCTCTAATGGTTTTGTTTCTGTTGAATAGTAAATTTGGTTATGTACCAAATCATAAACTTTCGTCGAGGATGTTAGAATTACACCAGAGGCAATAACAGCTTTTTTTCGAACTAAGACACCCTCGTAAATTCCACAATTACCACCAATGAACACATCGTCCTCGATTATTACTGGTCGAGCGCCAATGGGTTCGAGGACTCCGCCAATCTGTGCAGAAGCACTTAAATGTACACGTTTTCCAATCTGAGCACAGGAGCCAACTAAGGAGTGTGAATCCAGCAAAGTTTCGTCATCAACATAAGCACCTATGTTTACAAACGCAGGTGGCATTATTATGACATTTTTGCCTATGT
>JBKBVP010000222.1:0-3378 GCA_046289495.1 Candidatus Kapaibacteriota bacterium
CAAAGTTTAATCTTTGCCGATTCCCCGCGAAAAGTTTTAATTGAAGAAGCAACAAATACTGGTTGCGGACCCTGTGCACTCCAAAACCCATCATTCCAACGCTTTATTAATAATAATTTTTCCGACGTTATACCTATAACTTATCATGCTTGGTGGCCCAGCGGGAGCGACCCAATGTATTTAGAAAACACCGCAATGAACACTGCCCGTATTCAATACTATGGAATACAGAATATGGGTGTTCCCAACGTACGTGTTAATGGTAAAATAGCTCTCAAAACTGGTAATTGGTATGATGGTGCTGCTGGAGATACAGTTGCCATCAAAAACGAAGTTGATAAATATCGTGGCACAAGCTCCCCCATCACCCTTACCGTTGCAGAAAATCGAAGTGGCAGCCAAAGTACAGTGCAAGTCACTATCAACACAACTCAATCGCTGGTTGGAAAGAAACTTCGCGTTGTTGTTGTTGAATATCAGATTGTATACCCCAATCCACCTGGTTCAAACGGGGAAAAAGAGTTTTTCTGGGTAGCAAGAAATATGCTCCCAGATGCAAACGGAACAACACTGGATTTGCAAGCTGGTTCTAATAGAACATACACGTTCAATTACGCAATAAAGCCGAATTGGAATTCTCAACAAATTTATATAGTCGCTTTCATTCAAGACGACCAAACAAAAGAAGTCCTACAAGCAGCGCAGAACCTAAAAGTTGCAAAAGTCAAAGTGCAAGCTGAAAACAACCCATTTTTGAAAATTGCGCGCAAAGGGCAAGTCGAATATACCTTTAATGTGACAAATCCAAGCAATGAACTTATGCGGGTAAATGTTGCTGTAAATACTGAAGCGAGCTTTGTTCCAGTTGGATGGTCTGCAATCCCAAACCCAACCCAATTGATATTACAACCAAATCAAACTCAACAGGTGAAAGTGACCCTCAAAAGCGGAAACAAAGCAGAGTTAGCCATAATAGGTATTGACTTCAAGCCAAATGTTCAATTCCCGTATGAAGTTTCCACTGGATATTTCTACGCCCTTACAGAGGATACGAAATATGCCTTTTATGCATTAGCCAATTCTCCAAGTCCTTATTTTGCGTATCAAGGAATACTCAATCAGACTAAGTACGCAAACGATGCAGCATTACTTCCGTTTGCACTGGATGTTTTAAACAATTACCCAGCTGTAAATTTCGACTTAGCGATGTTTGGTTTTAATTTTTGGGTACGTGGTGTTTTAGCGGGCATTTACGTGGAAAGCTCACCACTGTTTTCCACTTTAAATTCTATGATTTCTGCTGGAAAAAGTATACTCTTAACTTCCGAAGTGGACTTGGCACTATCACAAACCACGCAAGGTTCACCTACTGCCAGGGACTTCTATGCAAACAAATTAGCTATAAACAAGGCTCAGGAACCAGTTATGAGGGTAACTGTTAATTCTCAACAGCAAATTACAGCCGTTAATCCCTATCCTGCAACTGGTGTCACCGGCGACCCAATTGGCAATGGAATATCGTTAACAATGAACCAATATAATCAAAATTCACATCCTTATTTCATCGTTTACACAGATATTTTATCAATTTCGGACCCAAATAAAACCAAACCAATAATTTATTACGACAATAATTCCTCAGCAATTGGTGGTGTAAGAGTTGAAACTGGCGATTCTCGAATTGTGTATCTAACTTCAGGATTCGAAGCAATAGCCGACCCAACAAGAAGGAATGGTTTTGCTGGAAAAATTTTCGACTGGTTATTGAGCAAACAAAATGTAAAGCTTGGACCCCAAATAACATTGAGCCAAACCGCAATTGATTTCGAGGAAGTTATTGTTGGTACCACAGCAACTAAGTCATTCGACATTAGAAATTCTGGCGACGAAGATTTAATTATTTCTGATTTGCATGTTGATCGAGACTTCGACCCTGATGAAGTTTTCAACATCGAGAACCTACCGTCCCTACCTCTAACAATTAAACCAAACCAAAGCTACACGGTAGAAGTAACATTTTCGCCCAAGGAGGAGTCAGCTTCCTATACAAGTACAATTATAATCAAATCAAATGCTAAAAATGCACCCGATGAGCTTGTAACCTTGGATGGAATTGGAGTTGCTGGAAATGTCCCCTTGATTACTGCAAGCAAGACTGAAATCAACTTTGGTTCTGTTCAACTGCAGAACACCAAAATTAGCGACGTAGATATTACAAATTCCGGCCTTGCAGACCTTACAATTACGAACTTAACAATTGCGAACAATCCCGGAGTATTCTCCTTGATGAATCCACCGGAATTACCTATTACAATCGGACCTGGCGAAAACTTCACAGTCAGTGTCATTTTTACTCCTACAGAAGTTAGGGATTATAGTGCATTTTTGCGTATAATTTCCAACGCAAACAATGAACCGACTCTTAACATACCTATTTCTGGTACCGGTGAAAGCGCTGCCTCTGTTGCAGAAACTCAATTTTCGAACGGGGTTCGAGTTCGTATCTCCCCAATCCCAATTGAAAACGAGTTTAATATGAATTTTGAGAATAATGAAACGACCTCTATCAATACTGCAACATTTGAACTTTACGACCTAAGAGGAACTTTAATTTCAACATTTAAACCAGTAACCTTAAATCCGGGCAGCACTCAAGAAAGATTCTTCATCGAATTACCAGCTGGACACTACAACTTACGTATCCAGATTGGCGATGAAACCCAATTTATCCCAATTGTTATTGTTAAATAACAATTTTTTAAAATTCGAGGTTGCCACTCCAAGCCTACGGATGGCAACCTTTTTCTTTTAAATAGTACAAGGAGGTAAATATGAAAAAATTTAATTTAATCGGTCTATCTTTTCTGTTTTGCTTAATTAGTTTTTATGTATTTGCAGAGCAACCAAAGTACATACTTTTCGACAATCTGGAGAGAAAAAACTTTGTCGACAGTGCTTATTGGATTTATTTAACAGACCCAACCTATATGCCCGAAATTGCTCCTTATGTTGTTCGCGAACCTTTTAATGACCTTACCCTACAAAAATATAACTTAACTGATTTCGATGTAGCAATATTTCTCTTAGGAGACAACAAATTAAACACAAAAGTTGGGAATGCAAGCGTATTGAATGCAATAAGACAAATGATATCTGCTGGGAAAAATTGCTTGATAATTGGAAGAAACGTATTATATTACGCATTCAACCCGCAAGGAGGCGACCTAAATCCAGAAGTGCAAAAATTTCTCTCAGATACGCTTGGAATTGAATATCTTACCCGTGTCTACGTGAGTCGGCAATCTGGAAACGAAATTCAGTACTCGAGTTTTAACATAAAAGGTGCACTTGGCGACCCAGTTGGCCAATCTATTATCA
>JBKBVP010000223.1:0-3357 GCA_046289495.1 Candidatus Kapaibacteriota bacterium
CCCAGCGGCTTTTTTTTTACGAATTGAAAATAAGTTTACCAAATACATAAACTGAATTAACTAAAATCAAAATATTGTCGAGCAAGTTGCGTAATAAATCATAATAATTTAAAATAATCGGAGGTGAAATGGATGTAAATCTTAGCCCACAAGTACTTTATCGCCTTCCGTGGAATCTTGCAGACAATGCAATATCGTGGTTAGAGCCAACATACGCATGAAATTTATATTGCGACGGATGCTATCGGGAAAATCGTAAATCATCGCACAAGTCGCTATCAGAGATAGAAGAGGAGCTCGAAGTATTCGCTCGAAATCGCAAAACAGATAGCATCTCTATAGCCGGGGGCGACCCACTCGTTCACCCTCAAATTGTCGAGATAGTCAAGATGATTAAAAAGCGTGGTTGGAAGCCTGTTATTAACACCAATGGCCAAGCATTAACAAAAGAATTGTTAATTGAACTGAAAAAGGCTGGCGTTTGGGGTTTCACTTTTCACATCGACAGCTACCAAAACAGACCTCACTGGAAAGGAAAGAATGAAATCGAGCTAAACGAACTACGCTTGCATTACGCTAAAATGCTGGCAGAAGTTGGTGGCTTAACCTGCTCATTTAATGCTACTATTTATCCAGAAACCATACATTATGTACCAGAGCTTGTCCAATGGGCTCAGAAGCATATCGACATCGTCCATATTATGGTTTTCATTATCTATAGAATTGCAAAGCTGGATGGTTTTTACGACTATTACATTGGCGATAAAAAGGTCAATTTTGATAATATCACATATTCGAGAGAGGCAGAAACAAGACGAACAGATGTAAAATCCGAAGAAATTGTTGCAGAAATCAGAAAAGCATATCCAGACTTCACTCCTTGTGCATTCCTCAATGGAACACATTTACCAAACTCGTACAAATGGTTGCTTGCGGGTAGAATGGGAAATAAACATCAAATTTTTGGCTATGTAGGACCGAAATTTATGGAATTGGTACAAACAATGAAACATATTTTTACTGGAACTTATTTAGCATATTCGAGCCCATTAGCTCAAAAAATTGGTAGACTCTACTTTCTGCTTGCTCCATTTGACAAAGGATTAAGACAAGTTGTGAAGAACTATTTCAAATCATTTACCACGAATCCTAAAGCATTTTTTAATCGTGTTTATTATCAATCAATTTTAATAATCCAACCGATTGACATACTTCCAGATGGAGAAACAAATATGTGCGACGGTTGCCCAGACATCACTGTTTGGAATGGACGATTAGTTTGGTCGTGTAGATTGGAAGAACAGCTTTTATGGGGGCAACAAGCACGAGTAGTTCCTAAGAATAAAATACATGAAATTTAAATCCTAAACTTAGACCAGAATTATTCTGTATCAAAAAGCTTAAAACATCATAACTATTCCGACAGAATCCTTTGAAAAAAGCAAGGTCATTGCTTTTAAACAACTTATTTGAGATAATTATGGAGAAAAATCCGGCGGTCGAAGAGCACAGGGTTTGCCAGCTCTAAACATGTTGCAAAAGTAACCTCCGGCGCCGCCACTGGGTATTCCCCCGGGGCTTGAATCATAGAAACACAAACATATAGAAAGCACTGCACAGCTGCCAGGACAGAAACAAACCGTACACGGATAAGTACAATCGCAAGTGATTATTAAATCTTCGTTTTCTGGGTGCTGTTTTTCGCCAATAATTTGTTTGTTAGATATCGCTTTTGTACCATTCAGCGATACAAAAGATATAGCAGGTTTTGAAAGAAGTTTGACGATAAAGTGGTCCTTTCCCTCGTTTTTCCTATCCCTCAAAAATCTCAAAAATTCTTGATTTGAACCAAGATTTTCACATAGCCTGTCGAATTCGTCGTATTTTCGAGCGTCCCAGGCTTTTTTCATACCATCGAAATATGTGTTGAACTTTTTATTAGTAAAGTAATTTATAAGATCTAAAAAAGCGAAGAGAGTATCAGTAGAAACTCTGATAAAGTCTCTGTGCACAGGACTTGTTTGTTGTTGTTTTTGCATTGAAGAGGATTGAGGTAAAAGATTGTCAGGAAAAACAAATATTAAAGCAATAGTGATAAATACACATTGAAAACCTTTCATAATCTACTCCAATTTAATTAACACAATACGAACATGATAAACATCGATGTTTTTAAATGAAAAAGTATGATCTAATGCAATCAAGAAAGAAAGCAAATCACAAAGATGTAGTTGAGTTAGAATTTTGATCGAATTTAAGATAGAAGCTCACGTTTTGGGTTGAAATTCCATAACAGCTTGATAGACAGCATCGACAATCTCTTCCTCTTTAACTTTGCGGATGATGTTCCCATTGATAAAGAGGAGTCCACCGCCTTTTCCTGCAGCGATACCTATATCTGCTTCTTTAGCTTCGCCGGGTCCGTTCACAGAGCAACCAAGTACAGAGACTTTTACTGGCTTTTTAATATGCTTTAATCTCTTTTCCAATTCTTCTGTTATTTTAAACAGGTCGACATCCAACCGACCACAGGTTGGACAAGAGATTAATTCTACGGTTCTTTGAGCAAGACCAAGAGAGCGAAGAATTTCTTTCCCGACCTCAACTTCTTTTTCTGGTGGAGCTGTTAAGGAAACACGAATCGTGTCTCCGATTCCCTCGGCGAGCAATGTACCAATTCCGACAGCGGATTTAATTGTCCCAACACTCTCTCGACCGGCTTCTGTAACTCCAAGATGGAGTGGGTAATCTGTATTCTCTGCTAAAAGCCGATAGGCTTCAATCATCAATGAAACATTTGTACTTTTTACGGAAACCACAATGTCTTCGAAGTCTAATTCAGAGCAATATCTAATATGTCTCATTGCGCTTTCAAACAAAGCCTCGGCAGTTGGATAGCCGTGCTTCTCGAGTATGTCTTTTTCAAGAGAGCCACTATTGACACCGATACGAATTGGTATTTTTTTCTTCTTCGCTGCTTCGATGACCTCTTTGATACGGTCTTTCGAACCGATATTACCGGGATTAATACGAACTTTTGCAACTCCAGCTTCAATTGAGGCAAGGGCGTAGATGTGATTAAAGTGAATATCAGCGACAATTGGAACATCAACCTGCCGCACAATCTCTGCGATTGCTTTTGATGCTTCTTTATCGTTTACCGTAACACGGACGATATCTGCACCAGCATCCTGGCAACTTTTAATCTGAGCGACAGTTGCATCTATGTCTGCTGTTTTTGTTTTAGTCATAGTTTGAACAGAGATTGGTGCTCCTCCACCAACGGGAACACCTCCTACATTAACTTGTCGAGAAATTCTACGGTTGTATCTAATCATAACGAAATGTAATTGTTGT
>JBKBVP010000224.1:0-3353 GCA_046289495.1 Candidatus Kapaibacteriota bacterium
AATTAGCTAAAAATATCTATCGTGATATACAGAACCATTACAAGGCAATGTACGACGACTCCGGGGCAATAGGCAGAAGGTATAGGCGCCAGGATGAAATCGGAACTCCATTCTGTATCACAATCGACGGACAAAGTCTTTTGGATAACACTGTAACAATCCGAGACCGCGATACAATGAAGCAAATCCGTCTGGAGGTAAGTGAAATCTTAGACTATTTGAGAGACAATTTGAAATTATAAAATAAACACAATGAAAATCACATTTTCTCTGTTGCTTTGCATCTCCTTTGCATTTTCCCCTTTGCTGCATAATCCATTAAACGCAAAAAAACGTTTGGAATTTCTTCACAGTCGGCCCCGGATTGCAAAACTTGATACCACCTTTGAGCAAAATGGTACAGAATCAAATAACACCGATGAAGACGAGGGTTTCCCTATTGAAACATATTTTGAAATGTTAGACTCATTAATCAAAGCACAGAACTCAAATCCAGAAGATGATTACTATTATGATTTAATGGTTGCATACGATATTTTTAGTGCCGCACTTGGAGAATTTTTAAAATCCTACGTTCTAGACTTAAGTCCACTCGAGGTAATCAAATACGCATTGGATGGTTTAACCTCCCACCTGGACCCATACACAAAGTTTTACATGGTTGAAAAGGATTTAGACAACGAACTCATTCTCGATGATTATGTTGGACTTGGTATTGTAGTAAATGTTGTCGACTCAAGTTTAATTGTGGTGGATTTTGTCGATACCTTAACGAAGGAAATTACTGGAATAAAACTTGGGGATAAAATTCTGTATGTCAACGACGCAAAAGTTCCACCAAATCAAGACTCATTGCGCAAATACATCGTAGGATTAGAAACTAAAGAGGTTACGGTTACACTCCAGCGCGAAGGAATTGATAGCCTACTTACGATTAAAACAAGTCTTAGAAGAATTTCCATTCCGGAAGTCCAACTTGCAAAAATTTTTGATTTTGAAGAGGGTAGTGTAATTTATTTAAAGATTCAAAATTTTACGTACGAAATGCCGGAGAAAGTGCGAGAGCATCTAACAAATTTTGTAAATACAAAAAAAAACAAGTTAGGCATAATTTTGGATTTAAGAGACAACCCAGGCGGTGTCCTCGAATCTGCTATTCAGTTGTGTGAAATGTTTCTGCCCCCTGGAAGTACAATTCTTATAAAAAAAGGAAAAGAGCAAGAGTATGAGCCGACATGCAATGCAGTTTTAGCCCCTATCGACACTTCTACTCCACTAATAATTTTAGTAAATCGTGTAAGCGCGAGTGCAAGCGAGGTTGTTGCTGGTGCAATTCAAGATAACGACCGCGGAGTGATAATTGGTGAACAAACCTTTGGAAAAGGGATAATACAATCAGTGGTCAATTTACCCAATGGCTCTTATCTAAAACTGACTACATCAATTTATCTTTTGCCCTCTGGACGAAGTATCCACCACAGCAAATCCCCAAACTCGATTGCAGAAAAAATTGAAAAAAAGTTCATAGCCGATAGTGTTTTTCGCACTCGCAATGGACGAATTGTTGAACAATCCGTAGGGATCCGACCAGATATAACAATTTCAGAAAATATACAAAATCCATTTATGGATTTCCTAAACTCAAAGTTGATTTTTACATTGTTTGCTTCATACCTTGAAAATACTCAAACTTTGAGAAGTGATTTACTTCGGGATACAATGAAGTTATTATCAATGTTTTCTTCATATTTAAAGAAAAAAAATATTTCCTACAAATCGCCAGTAATGGTTGAACTCGACTCCTTAACTTTGAAAATTTCACAGGAAGAGCCAAATTCAAAAGCACTTGCAGAACTGGACAAAATTAAAAAGTACTTTAGGAAAACTATAGACGACTATGTCCTTGAAAATCGGAAAGAAATTATTAAAGCCTTAGCAACCGAAATCAAACTTAGAACCTCCAACACTGAAGAAATTAATGAATTCATAATACTGAATGACAATTACTTCCTCGAAGCAATTAAAGTATTAAAAAACAAGAGCAAATACTACAAAATTCTACAAGTAACTAAAAATTAAAATATAACAAATTTTTTTTCGTTGAATACCTTGTTGTATGAAAAAAATTTGTAGTGTATGAGGATAACTAAACAATATACTAATAGAGAAAGTCAATCATTAGACAAATATTTACAAGAAATTGGTAAATACGAACTATTGGCGCCAGAGGAAGAGGTCGAACTGGCAAAAAAAATAAAAAGAGGTGGGCCGGAGGCAGAAAATGCATTAGAACGATTAGTAAAAGCTAATTTACGTTTCGTGGTCTCAGTCGCAAAGCAGTACCAAAATCAAGGATTGACCCTTGGGGACTTAATCAATGAAGGGAATTTAGGCTTGATAAAAGCGGCAACACGTTTCGACGAGACCAAGGGATTTAAATTTATCTCCTATGCTGTGTGGTGGATAAGACAATCTATTTTGCAAGCTTTAGCCGAGCAATCTCGAATCGTTCGCTTGCCACTCAACAGAGTTGGAGCGTTGAATAAAATTGGCAAAAAGTTCAGCGAACTTGAACAGAAATTTGAACGGGAACCCACAGCCAGCGAGCTTGCTGAGCAATTGGATATGTCTGTAGCCGATATTCACGAGACAATTAAAATTGCTGGCAGGCATCTTTCTGTAGACCAACCACTTCCACAAAATGAAGACAATCGCCTGCTTGATGTTCTACCAAACGACCAGCAACCAGCTCCAGACCATCAACTTATGGTCGAATCATTACGAATTGAAATAGAAAATCTACTCAGCACCCTACCCGAACGTGAAGCCGAAGTACTACGGCTATTTTATGGAATAGGGACTCCCGCACTCACTTTGGAGGAAATTGGAGAGAAATTCAATTTAACACGCGAAAGAGTACGGCAAATAAAGGAAAAGGCAATCCGACGGCTTCGCCACTCAAATCGATGTCAAGGCTTGAAAGCATACTTAGGTTGAGAATGCATAGAATTGATTACCCCGCAGAAAACTTGAATAAACAATCTTCGCAACGAAAACCCGCTTGGCTAAAAGTTAAAGCACCTGTTGGCGAAACATATAACAATTTGAAAGTGATGATGCGCTCCAAGTCGCTTCACACTGTTTGCGAAGAAGCCCATTGTCCGAATATTGGTGAATGTTGGGGAAGAGGGACTGCTACATTTCTCATTTTAGGGGACATTTGTACTCGCTCATGCGGGTTTTGTGCCATAAAAACGGGAAGACCCGAGCCAGTCGACCCGGAGGAACCCCTGAAAGTTGCCCTGGCTGTGCAACAAATGGGCATCTCTCACGTAGTAATAACCTCTGTAAAT
>JBKBVP010000225.1:0-3351 GCA_046289495.1 Candidatus Kapaibacteriota bacterium
GTACAGTATCGTAAATCCAAGGAAGTTCAGGAATTCTTGCAGATATGTAATGTAATATTAATGCTGCATCATATTCATTGGCTTGATAGAATATTTGTTTAATTGAGCCAATTTCAGCTGGTAAGCTATCCCCATAATATTTGTTTCGCCATCTAATTTCTTTACGAACGCCATTCTGGTCGTAATAAAATCTTCCATTATGGTTAACATCCCCATGATATGCAGCTCGCCTTCGGACGCTGTCTAAAGGTATACCAGTGGCAACACTTCTAAGTATTAATCGAGCATCGGCTACAGTAACATAACGGCTTTGCGGCATATTGTAATGCTTTCGATTATAACCTTTTGAAAGGTCGACGTCTCCATCGCCCCAAAATTCCTCAACATTTAAGCGAGCAAAAGCACGGAAACGAATACGATGGTCGGTACCTCCAGAAGGTGCCCATTCATTAGTTAGTCTCAAACTTGTCTTGGCAATCTCGACGTCTTTGCCATACTCAAGACCATTAAGAAAATCAGCTGGGTCGAAGTCGCCTTTAATCCCTACTGAAGCACCTCTCGTAATAACGCGGGTATCATTGGTATATTCATTACCACCGACTTGTCCATAGGCAAATTCAATATCTCCTTGTGCTGAGTATGGGTCTTGAGACTTGTACAACCTAAGTTGAAATGTTGCGATACTTGATTTTACATTAACGTCATTAATATTCAGATACCTCCATTCAACAATGAAGACTCCGCGGTCTGGGTCTGATTTGTAATAAATTTTAGTTGGTTTATACCCATTAAATCGCTCCACATCAGTATGATAATAGTGGTCGCCCCAAAATGGAGCTAATACATTCTTTGGATCCGAAGGACTTGAATTAAACAACGCATTTGGGGCTTTTGCTGGTAAATTGGGCGGTGGTGAGAAAGTAACAAAGCCGTTGATACATACCCAAAGACGAGTATAAATTTCCCCGGCGAACTCAAATGGGAACCCTATATCGATGCCGGTCGGAAATGAATACCCATCATCTAAGTCTGGTAGCCACATTGGAGGTAAACCAAACGCAGATTCTGGAATTATGGTACCATCTTCAAGGGGCTCGTACGGGACATTTCTAATCTGTCTTACAGTATCGAAATCCCCGTAAACTTGAGCTTTTGCTGTTATCTGCAAGGACAACATTAAAACTAATGCTGTTGCTATCCCTACAGTTAGTCCGAAGATTTTTTTCATTTTACTACTCCTTTTTATTAAATAATACTTAATCTCCATATCCTGTTAGGGGCTTGTCCCGAGCAGGTACTCGGGACAAGCCATATTCTTACCTTATAATGTTAACTGGATAGTTGTACACCTTGGTTCCACTTGTTAAACGCAAGAAGTATACACCGCTAGCCAATTCATTGGTAACTTCAAGAGTTTCGGTATATTGTCCAGCACTGTAGTAACCACCAGCAACGGTTGTAACTACATTTCCTAAGGCATCCACTAATTCAAGGCGTATGTTCCCAGACTCTACTAAACCAAACGCTACTTTGGCATTGTTCATAATTGGATTGGGGCTAACGGAGCTAATACCGAAGAACGCTGTCTCTGGTGTTTCGGCAGAACTTACCCAGTCGTGTACAATTATGAAGCCCGTGATATTGTCTCGACCAATTTGTACACGCCAGTATTGACCCTCATCGATAATCTTAATGTCGCCGTCGATTGGATAACCCTCGCCAGTCTTCATATTATAGTTAAATACATTTCCATTTGATTTATCGTCTCGGATGAACCATTGCCCTCCGGTGGGATTTCTTTGAGCATCGTCCTTATCTGGAATTTCGTTCTTTGCCCATCTAATCGATACTGGATAATAGACAGAGGTGTTTCCAACAACGCCGCCAGCTTGGAATCGACCCTTGTAAACTCTGATATCTGGAGCATTCTTTGCCCTGGGGAAGATATTTCGTAGGGTTCCATTAGTTAATGATATAGTCCATCTTGCATCAAATAGGTCTACAGGTGGAATCGAAGGCAACTCATATTCGCAGTATGCTGCATCGAGGGTTCCGATTGGTTCGCCATCAAGTCCCTCACCAGTTGTAGCATCTGTCGGTGCTGTGCCAAACACTAATTCTTGCCAAGCACTCTTACCATCTCCGGGTATATTTCCAGGGAAGGTGTTTTCTATCTTAAGTGTGCATGTAAAGTCTGTTGGTTTCGAAATTTCAACTCGATAAATCAATGTGTCGCGTGCGCCGCTTGCGTCGGTAACTTCAACGAATACGGTAACCTTTCCGTCTGGGTCGGGTGTGTTCGGGAATGCATTAGTCTTGATAAGAACTTTAACTGTATCTTTTGCAAGAGTTCCGCGGATAACGCTCGGTTCGATGTTAAATCCAGCAGGTCGAATCACTCTCAAAGTTAATTCTTCGGTCACTGGTGTTCGCTTCAGATCGTAATCCGATACGAGCAATGTGTCTGAATATGGTTTACCTGCCTCGACACACACGACCTTGGGTGCATTTGTAATTCTTGGTTTGTGATTTGTTGAATCGACGAATAATGTTAGAACTTTAATAGCCGACAACTGACGCTCATCATTTACAATATCCCATACAGCAACAACAACTTGTTCTGTCTTTGGAGCATCAGTAATACCAGGTTTACCATATAGCAAGCCACTTATTGGGTTGATTTTTAGCCATCGTGGTGTAGTCTTCAATCCAGTTAAGTTCCAAGCTCCAGCTTCTGGGAAGCATGGATCTCGTGGTATTTCATTTTCGGGATAATCATCATATATCAATTCAAACTCATGCGACTGTCCGAAGTTCGGGTCGTACACTTTAATCGCTTTTGATGAATCAATCAACTGTGGATTGTAGTCGACATCTTCTTTTGCAGGTGGAAGGGTTTCTGTGATAATTATCGGAGCAACGTTGACAAATACTGGCATCGTCATAAAGTTTATTCCACCGTGACCATCATTGACTACGATGGTGAAGACCGTATCGGTATTCAATGCTCCATGATATCGAATCGCTGAAGTAATATTTAACAAATTCCAAGCAAGAGCAGAGTCGATTCTAATGTTGATTTGCCCACGGGTAGTTAAATCTACACCAAATTGGTCGGACTGGTTCTCTGTTCCATATTTCATCAAGTATTGATTACCCATCCAAACTGGTCTTGTTTGAGTGATTACTTGCTCGTTCTTTATACCATCGAAATTCTGGTCGTAGATCGTTGTATCAATAACAGTTGTATCACCAGGATTATTCCACCAGTCACGATTTCTAATTGCAATATTCATGAATCCATACGCAGTCTTACCATATCTAAAGTCCCAGCCTCGTGGGTCCAAAGTT
>JBKBVP010000226.1:0-3351 GCA_046289495.1 Candidatus Kapaibacteriota bacterium
GGCCGTTTGCGTAACTTTGGGAGTTGCTCATCCTACTGGATATCCTCTTTTCACAATTCTTGGACATTTGTGGTCTTTGCTTCCTCTTTGCTCATCCAAAATCTTTCAGATGAACTTATTTTCAGCTCTTTGGATTGCACTTGCTTCGCTTGGTTTTTTCTTTGCTTCGATTTCTTTCTTAAAAATACTCGAAGCCGATGCTAACTCGAAAAATAAGAAATCTTTGCCGTTAGAAGGTAGCTTTAAAGGAATATATCCTTTGGCTTTCATTTCTGCGTTGTCTTTTGCTTTTGGCAAAGAAATTTGGAGCCAGGCAACTTCTCTGGAAGTCTATCCGTTACAACTTTTCATTTTCGTTTTGATTTTCTTACTTTCCTTCGAAATAATTCGTTTGAATTTTCATCCAACTCTGTTGTACCTATTATTTTTTATTCTTGGTTTAGGATTTTCCAATCATCTCTCGACTGTTTTAATTCTCCCGAGTATACTTTTTATGATTTTCTTTCGACAAGACGGAAAGATATTTATAATCAAACCAAGCCTGAAATCATTAGCCAGTTTGGTTTTGCCTTTTTTGCTCGGTCTGAGCCCATACTTATATTTGTTGATACGCAGTAGTCAATTCCCGATTTTCAATTGGGGTTGGGTCTCTCGTTCGCTCGACAAATTTTTCTACCACGTAACTGGCAAGCAATATCGAGTGTGGATGTTTAGTTCCGCCGAAACAATACCTGAAAATTTTAAAAAATTCATAACAGATTTGCCATTTGAATTTGCCTATGTTGGTTTATTTGTTGTTATTATCGGATTGATTTATTTGCTATTCCGATTGCGATACATTTTAATTTACTTAATCCTTGCATTTGTCACTTGCCTAATCTACTCTTTGAATTATCAAATTCACGACATCGAAACGTACTTTTCTTTGGCTTTTATTGCTTTGTTTTTAACTTTTGTTGCGGGTTTGTATTTTATTTGGGTTGAATTCCAAAAAATTTCTTTCTCCCTCATTTTAATTCCGATTATATCGGTATTACTAAATTTCGAGGAAAATGATCAGTCGAAAAACAATTTGGTTGAGACTTACACCAAAAACGTCGTAGACAATCTCGCAACTAACGCGATAATTCTTTCTGCTCAATGGGATTATTTTTGTTCTGCCTTTTGGTACTTGCAGCAGGTAGAAGGATATCGCAAAGATGTTGTATTGATAGAAAAAGAGTTGCTTCGCCGCACTTGGTATTTGGAGCAACTGCGTAGGTGGTATCCCCAGGTAATCAACAAATCCAAATTAGAGATGGAAAAGTTTTTGGAACAACTTGAATTGTTTGAATCCGATAAGCTTTATGACCCCAGTGAGATACAATTTCGCTTCGAGAATTTATTGCTAAGTTTTGTAGCAAAAAACATCGACGAACGACCCGTGTACATAACTTTCGACCTACTGCAAAATGAATACGATGCAAGACCATTTTTAGAATACGAACAAGTCCCACAAGGGTTCGCAATCAGACTTCTAAAAGAATTTGAACCTTTGGAGACAGACCTCAGCAAAATTCACATAGAGCCATTCCAGAAATTTCGAAATAGCGAACATCACCTTGTCCAAGGAATAATTCAAGCTGTTTCTTTCAACCTTGTATATTTGGAGAATTACCTACGTCTACAAGGGGAGGAAGAAAAGAGCAAAAAAATCCTTAATTTACTCGAAAACCTTCAAAAGTAGATAAACACCCGAAATCGTAGGCAAAACGGTGAGTTTAATACACTTTATAAAGGTTGCAGGTTGGGTGTGGCAGAGTTCCAGTGTTTTAAAGCGGTTGTGCTATACTATTTTTTCATAGCAAGAACGTAAAAACCAGCTGCCTCAAGGTACCAGTCTTTGTCCAATCTATCTAAGACAGGGGCTAACTTCTGACCAATGTACCAAACAGGGTATAAAAGTTTCTTTATAAATGATTGAATAATTTTAGGTCCACGAATAAACCTAAGAGTAAAATAATTAAATTTAAGTATCAGTGTTGTAAAAAAACCACTGTATGGTTCGATTGACAAAACATGAAAACCAACTTTCTTCATTAAATAGTATAATCCATATGGAGTATATCTGAAAAAATCATATGGCTGTTCGTGAATCCACCACTGAAATGGTACCCCGATAAACATAAAACCACCACGTTTTAGGATTCTAAAGCTTTCTCTTAAAAATATCTCTGGCTCAGAAAGATGTTCTAAAACAAAGAGAGCAATAATTGTATCCGCGAATTCATTTGGCAGCAAGATTTTTTCGTTAAGGTTTGAAATAACATCTGCAGATATTTTGTGCTGTGAATTAGTCCAGTCGACACCGATATATTCCTTTACATATTGAAGAAAAAATTCTTTGTAAGGTGCTTCGCCACATCCTAAATCCACCAAACGTCCTTTATAAAACTTTGAATATTTTTCCAGAAATTTGTCTCCGATATCGTAAATCAACCAGTTGTAAGGTTTTCGATTGTTATGATATTGGCTTGGTTTCATTGTAAAATTCTTTGATTTTAAATATTATCATTTCAACATCATCTTTTTTTATTCCATAATAAATTGGCAATCTTATTAATCTCTCGCTCTCATTAGTTGTGTATAAGTCCTTACCTACAAATCGACCGAATTTTGAACCTGCTGGTGAGGAATGAAGTGGTACATAATGAAAAACTGCTAAAATCTCGTGTTGTTTAAGATAATCTAATAGAGCAGTTCGCTCTTTTAAATCCTTAACTTTTATGTAAAAAATATGCGCATTGTGTTTAGAATAACTTGGCACAAATGGCAATTGTATTTTGCCTTTGCTTTCGAGGTCTTTGAGACCTTCATAGTACAAATTCCAGGTGCTTAATCTATTGACGTATATTTTATCAACGTTTTCAAGGTTTCCCCAAAGATAAGCAGCACTTACTTCATTCATTAGATAGCTACTTCCTATGTCTACCCAAGTATATTTATCTACCATCCCGCGGAAGAATTGGTTTCTATTAGTTCCTTTTTCCCTAATAATTTCAGCTCTCTCTATGAATCTTTCGTCGTTTATAATGATTAATCCCCCTTCGCCGCCACTGGTGTAATTTTTGGTTTCATGGCGGATATAATTGATTGTATTCTGGATATCCACTATAATCCATCCATTCAACCTGAATGCCTGCTGCTTGAATAACTCCTCATTCAGATAGTCTTTAGCAGCGGGACCACTTAAATAAATATTTGCGCTACACTGCTTGCAAATTTCGATGAGTCGTTCATTTTTGCCTTTTGTACGTTATTTTTTGGGCATAAATACCAACCTTATGAGCGAAATAAAGCGCACCACACTCT
>JBKBVP010000227.1:0-3346 GCA_046289495.1 Candidatus Kapaibacteriota bacterium
TCGATGATGAACTTTGGAACAACTTTCATTCCAGTATTTTGCTCGATTCTATTTACTATTTTGTTCTTTATTCCATCTTCGAAGTCCTTGGGAAGGTAAATTTCCACAGGCAAATAGTTTTTATAACTATAATAAAGCTTCTGAAATTGATGAATAATATTTTTTAATAAATAATCCCTATTCTTGTCTACTAAAAATAGGATGAAATTAAGTGTCGGCTCTGATATACTATTGTGAAAAATCTCGTGGAAAAGTTTTTTCTTTCTGAAAGAAGAAATTAATGGTTTCTTTGCTAAGCTCATCAGCTCTGGCACAGAAGAGAGTATGTTTAAAACAAACATAAAGTCGTTGTAGAATTGTTCGATTTTCCTCTCTTCAAGAGCAGATTCGAAAACAGCCTTTGCATACCTATAGGAAACTTTTTGTTCTGCCATAAATTATTAATTAATTTTTTGGAATTTTGTCTATGTAAGAATTAATTATTTGAATGTGCTTTTGTTCATCCAGTTTTTCTTTCAACAGTTTTTCTGTAGCTTGGATAACAAGGGTTGCAATCTCTTTCCTCAATTCAAACAAAGCTGCCTCTTTGTTTCGGTTTATTTCTTTTGTGGCTTGGTCGAGCTTTTCTTTACGGATTTTTTCAGCTTCCTCACTGGCTTTTCGTATGATTTCATCTGCTTGCTGTTTACCCTTTTGAATTATGTCCAACATTTCCTCTTGAGCTGATTTCATCTTGTTTTGGGTTTCTAAGAGAAGTTTCTGAGCTTCCTGATTAATTCTTTCGGCATCCTCGATGTTCTGCTTGATATATTCCTCGCGGGACTTAAGTGAGTTTGAAATAGGTTTTGCCCCAAATTTAACGAGGAGAAAAAGGAATATCAAGAAATTTAAAATTGTCCAAAACATTAGTCCAGGATTTACATTGAGCAACGAGTCCATAGTTTTACCTACCAAGTTATTAATAAAATTAATAGTCATACCTCAACAACTACTTGAGGTATGACTATTTATAAAGACTACTTAATTGCCAATAGCATAGCAATAACACAAGAGAAAAGTGCAACACCTTCGATAAGAGCAGCGGCAATGATCATTGTTGTACGAATATCACCAGAAGCCTCTGGTTGCCTTGCAGTGGATTCAAGGGCTGCGCCGGCTAGTTTTCCAATACCCAAACCAGCACCGATGACGGAAATTCCTGCGCCAATTCCAGCAGCAAGATAAGCACCAAAACTTGCTAAGTATTGTTCCATAAAATCAACCTCCAATAAAAATTAAACATAAAAGCGGTTTATACAAATTAATGAGCCTCTCGATGTTCAACATGCTCAGAATGCTCCCCTATAGCAAGACCAGTAAAAACAGCAGTTAAAATGGTAAAAATAAATGCTTGCAAAAAAGCAACGAGTAGTTCCAACGCATACATAAAAATCGAAAATGGGATAGAGACAACAGCCATTGCAAAAGTTTTGAGGTAAAATATTAAACCTACAAGAGAAAGTAGAACAACGTGACCAGCGGTCATATTAGCAAAGAGACGGACGGTGAGAGCAAAAGGTTTTGTAAAGATAGAAATAATTTCAATTGGCACCATTATGAAGAACAAATACCAGGGAGCGCCGCCAAGAAGATGTTTCAACCAGTTTTTCAGACCAATTTGTCTGATTGCTGTACCATTAATAACCACAAGCGCAGTAAGTGCCAAACCTGCCGTTGTTCCAAGAGCACCAGTTGCTGTGTGGAATCCAGGGATTAATCCAAATAAATTCATTAGTAAAATAAATACAAAGAGAGCAACAAAATAAGGAAGAAGTTTATATGCTGTATTTCTGTCGGGGATGTTTGGAACAACTAAGTTATCACGAATAAAAACAAAAATACTTTCCAGCAAGTTATGAAAACCACGTGGAGGAGCAATTGGATTTTTTTTTGCCCGGCGACCAGCAATAAAGAAAGCGAATAATAAAACGAACATCGCAAGCCATTGGAAGCAAACAAGGCTTGTTACCGAAAGGTCGAGGTCTGGTTTCTCATTAAAATTTTTTGCTTTTACAATTTGGTGAGTAGATGAAAGGGTATATCTACCAGCTGCCTTCATCGCCTCTAAATTTGGATAGAAGCTCAATCCATATTCTTTATCATAAAGTATAATTGGTAAATCGGTGATATGAATATGAAAAAAGGTCAACTCTCGGTGCTCACCAAGAGTACTTAATAAGGTAGGAAAAACCTCCTGTTGGGGAATTTCGCCCGCATGTGCGCTGTGATTTTGACTATTATGACTTGCTTCCGACGATGCTATAATTGAATTGTCACTGCCCATTACTTATTTTTAAATTTATTAGTTTATTTAAAATTACAAATTTAACAATTTCGACTTTTTATTAATATACAAAACCTCGGCAATGATAGCAGTAAAAACAGCCAAAAGATAGGACAATCCTAATATAAGTACATTATATTTTAATAACTTAAAGCAGACCCATATAAAAAACAAATTGATTACATACCTAAAAAAAATAGATGTAAATAAAATTCTATAGAAATCCTTATTAGGTTTGTTAATAATAAATCTGTAGACAATTATTCCACTAAAAAAATTGAAGAAATTTATCAACAGAGCAAAAGCTATCTCTATCACTTTTTTTTACTACTTTTTAATACACTTCGTATAAAGTCGTAAATGGCAACTGCACAACCTAAAAAAGCAAAAATCAAAGTAAACAATGGCTTTGTTGCAAAATGCCTATCGATGAGAATTCCAATAAACGTCATAATTAATATTGTAGCAACTAATTGCCAACCTAAATTCAGATAAGGTGCAACTTCTAGTAAAAAATTTTTACTATCTTTCTCTTTTACCAAGTTAAAAACCGAAGTTTTCTAATAAATCTAAAATGCTATCAACATAAATGTTTTTAGCAAAGCCGTATTTGCGGAAATCCGGCAGGAGAACCAATTCTCCAAATGTTGCTGGCTGACTTTCTTCAAAGGCAGAATTTGTAATGTAAGCAATTTCAGTTGGTCTGTACTCGTTGTCAACATCCACATATACAATATTGAATCCAATGAACACTGGTTCATCATTTTCAATGGGAAGCATATCGTAACCAAAAAGAGAAATTGGTATCCTTGCCTTCAAAACATATCTCTCATCATTTGTATTAAAGATTAGTTTGATTTTCTCCACCGACCTTTTTTGCGCATCATCGAAGGGTTCAGTAGAATTAATTGATTCAACAAAGGGAAGTTTATCCATAAGATTACCCAAGTTAATCTCAATTTTAAAAATACTTCCATCTGGTTTATTGCGAACAATTAATTGGTTGCCAGACTGTTTGAAAAG
>JBKBVP010000228.1:0-3311 GCA_046289495.1 Candidatus Kapaibacteriota bacterium
GGTGGATGTACCGTGGAGGAAATTAAAGGTGTTGTTTTACTTGCGTTGACAACGTTAGGCTTTCCATCAATGATGAGAGCAATGACTTGGGTCGATGATATTTTAAAAACTTAATTTGTAGGTCCAATTTGTTTAAGTTGCCTAAAGATTTGTCTTATGTAGATATTTATCGCACAGGCGTGCTTGGTGGACTATGGTCTTTTATAGAAATAACCTTTGGCACCTGGCTTCATTCAGCTAAAATCCCATTTCGGGGTTTGATACTCTCATTAGTCGCTGCAAGTTTATTAGCATTTGCAAAAAATATCTTGCACTATCGTGGTTCTTTAATAATGCTTGGATTAATTACCATAACGATTAAAACATCTCTAACTGGTGTATTTATCCTTAATCCTATTATTGCTATTTTTTTGGAAAGCATTTTTGCCGAGTTTACGTTTTTGGTATTCAAGCCTAACTTATTTAGCTCAATGTTGTGTGGTGCATCTGTTCTTTTTTACACCTTTATGCATTCTGTTATTGCTCAGATTTTTTTCTTTGGCTTCGACATAATAAAAGTATACGTTGCTATCATTGGCAAATTCATCCAACTACCAATAGAGAAAAGTACTTATGCCTTAATTTTAGTTCTTGGCTATTTGTTGATTCATGTAATCTTGGGAACTTTTGCTGGCTTGTTTGGTTTTAAATTAAGTGAAAAGACAAAATTAATTCTACTTCAAAAGTATGAAAATAATTAAAATAATTTTACCAATTATTCTTCTTGTGGTTGGTCTATTGATTCCTTTGTATCTATTTTGCATTATAGTATTTCTATACCTAACATTCCTTTTTTTCACTGAACGACCCGTTTTTTTTCGTTTAAAAAGCAAACACTTTGTAGGTTTTATTGGAATTTTAATTTTTGTCTACCCCTTGTTTGGTGAAAAAAAAGATTTCATACTCCCATTCAATATAGGTTACGACTTCAATTATTTGGAAATGTCTATTCGAATGAGCCTAAGAGCAATTCTTTTATTTGGTTTTTCCAATCTATTATTTTTGAACCTTTCACCAAAAAAACTCTTAATACGACTGGAAGGTCAGGATTCTCAGCAATTTATGGATATTGCAATGAGTAGCTATAGGTTAATTTCAAATAAAGCTATTGAGCATTTGAAAAATTACAAACTATCAAAACCTAAAGTTTCTATGATGTTTGATTTCATTGCCAACTTTATGGCAGAAATATTATCAGTTGATAAACAAATTTTGCACCTAGATAATTCGGAGGTCTGATGAAGACATTAATGATTTTAACGTTTCTCTTCCTCAATCTCAGCCTGTTTTCCAATGATACTCCAAAAGTCTTTTATCTTAACGAGATTGTAGTTGTTTCCGAAGACAGCCAAATTGAAAAAAGTACATCAATCACAGATTATACAATTTCGAAAGGCGTTTTAAATTATCGTTTACTCTTGATAACTTACTAAATGAAATTTCGGGTATTATGTCACGACGAAACTCGAAGAACGAGGGGTATTTCAGACTTCGAGGCTTTGACCAAAGACAAATTGGAGTATTTTTCGATGGTGTCCCAATTGTTAACCAGTACGATGGCATGGTCGACTTAAGCTTATTTCCTGTTTTTCCACTATCTAAAATAACTGTATCGAAAGGAATAAGTTCAACTTTGTATGGAGCAAACAATCTTGGTGGTTCAATAAATTTTGTAACCGATAATATTTTCAGAGGAAACTTCATCAAGGCAAATCTTAACTATGGTAATTTCAATAGACATTTTGGGTTCAAAGCTTCTCAGAAATTCAGAGATTTTTATTTTTTAGTTGTTGGTGAGTATTTAAATGGCAAGAATTTTAGCAGTTCAACAAAATACCTGGGGAGACGATTTGAAATTCCTAATTCTCATCTGAATATGTTCTCTGGTTTTGCTAAAGTTTTTCACCAATATTCAGACAATTTTTTACATAGCATTACTTTTTTGCATGGTAGAGGTTATAGAGGAATACTCCCGAATCTTGAAACCAGGAAGCCAAGATTTTGGAAAATGCCAGAGTGGAACAATGGAATCATTAATTACTCTCTCCAAGCACAGATTTTGGACAAGATTTCAGTTAAATCGATGCTTTTCGCGTCTACCTCTGGAAATGTTATCGACTCGTTTGATGATAGTACATATTCTACACAAAAAACCCGAGCTGCATTTCATTCCACCCAAAATTACACCAAATTTGGAGGCTCTGCTATTATTGATATTCGATGGGACAACTTCGAGCAAACTAAGATTGCTTTATCCATACATCGGGACATTCAAGAACAGCAAGCAAACACTACTGAGCCATGGAAAATGTTTCGTTCTCAACTTTTTTCATTATCGACGGAACA
Source organism: Candidatus Kapaibacteriota bacterium (assembly GCA_046289495.1). Lineage (GTDB taxonomy): Bacteria > Bacteroidota > Ignavibacteria > Kapaibacteriales > UBA2268 > Naka2016. The sequence continues at coordinate 2,386 of JBKBVP010000228.1, forward strand.
AAACTTCTCTTTTGGTTCGTTTGGTGGACTGATTGGGTTAAGTTACGATGTACTCACACCTTTGTACGCAAACGGTTCTAGCTTGCGCCCCTCCGAAGATTTCTTGAATTACCAAATTGCTATAAATTTCTCACCAGAGTATTTAAACTTTTTTATAAATTACTCGCATAAGAGTCGCTTTCCAACTCTAAAAGAATTTTATGCTGAGGTCATTGGTTCAAACAAACCAAATCCAAATTTACGGTCTGAATTTTCGGATAATTTAGAACTTGGAATCAAAGTGGATGTTGTTGAAAATTTACTATTTCGTGGTTCTCTCTACTGTAATTTCGTTAGGGATTTGATAGATATAGTCACGCTGGAAGACAAATCCCGTCAGTTTGTCAATATTGGAAATGCTCACTTTACTGGTGTTGAATTGGAACTAAACGGCAATATAGGCGATTTCTTAATTGGCTTTTATTTTAATTACTTGAAAAGCGAAAACAAATCTCCTAATGCAAGCACTAAAATCATTCCCCTAAGACCAAAGTTCTCGTCGAATTTGTCTTTAACAAAGTTGTTTGCTTTTGGTTTGGATGTACAAATTCGAGTGGAATCAATTTATGAACAATTTGCTTTTAACACCGACAAAAGAGAGTTTATTAAGCTTCCTGATTACAATTTATTGAATTTAACTGTTTCATATGAATTTCTTAAAGGTTTCGAGGTGAATGCGACTTTTCTAAATATACTGGATGAACTGTATTACTCTGATTGGGGATATCCACAAGCTGGATTTAATTTTAACATTGGTTTTGGTTTATACTCTTAAAATTTAATATATGAAGTTTGTTGCAATTACTGGTGCAAAAAAATCTGGTAAGTCCACCTTAATGCGCCAAATAAAAGAAGATTTATTGGTTCTGCCCATAGAAGTTGATGGT